>NZ_JBZXVN010000028.1:0-27895 GCF_058892305.1 Pelagimonas sp. | reverse complement strand
AATGATGCGTGCTCTGACCAAGAGAAAACTGC
Source organism: Pelagimonas sp. (assembly GCF_058892305.1). Taxonomy (NCBI): domain Bacteria; kingdom Pseudomonadati; phylum Pseudomonadota; class Alphaproteobacteria; order Rhodobacterales; family Roseobacteraceae; genus Pelagimonas; species Pelagimonas sp. The sequence goes on along the minus strand of NZ_JBZXVN010000028.1, from coordinate 27,863 downwards.
GGCTTGGACCTTCATTCTTGGCGCTCTTCCAAGGGGGGCCAAACAACTCAATGCTCTGGGGAGCGAGGGGACTGATTTGTCGAAAGACACGTCAACGCTCGATACAATTGTTTCCTATGCCGACAAGGCATCGAAACTGGATAAAGGTGTCGATGCGGTTCAAGAGGCGGTCAAGGAAGGCGGCCCTTGGGTCACCGAAACCTTCACTCAAATATCATCTGGCAATTTGTGGGGGTTCGGTTCGGGTTAGTCGGAGCAGTCTTTGCTATTCTATATCGTCGCCTTGCGACGATTGCGCCCGACCCGCCCCTTGGGCGGGCGCATTTGCGCCCACCCCGTGTCGGGCGCGATATCGTTGATAGGCTGCAGTGGTCGGTTGGCATGTGTCTCGTCCGGCCTTGGGCCGGGCTGCGCCTGACTCTCCCCAAAGGGGGGGCGATATTGGATGTCATGCATCACACCAATGTTGTTCGCGTCGAAGGGCAGGGACCCCTTCATTGGGAGTTGCGCCCGCCCAGGGTCAGGCGCTGCCCTTGGCGTTTGGCCATTCACTTAAGGTAAGGGAACTCCCTTGTTTGTCTTCTGGTGCGATGGCATCGACATATGGGCGGGCGCGATATTGCCGAGGGGGCGGGGGCCGTTGATCCTTGTTCTGGCTTGTCGTACACCGAACAAAAATGAGCGGTGGTTGCTATGACTGTTGAATTCCCTGTGGTGCGGGGGCGTCTGACGCCTGATCGTGTGTTGAATGACCTGACCTGGTTGCGGGTTGGCGGACCGGCGGATGCTTTGTTTCAACCGGCTGATCTTGACGATCTCAAGGATTTTCTAAAATCCTTATCCCCCGACATTGCGGTGTTTCCGATGGGGGTTGGGTCAAACCTCATCGTGCGCGATGGCGGCATTCGCGCCGTTGTGATCCGCATGGGGCGGGGGTTTAACCATATCGAGGTTGAGGGCAATCGCGTGACCGCCGGTGTTGCGGCGCTGGATGCGCATGTGGCGCGCAAGGCGGCCGCAGCGGGTGTTGATCTTACGTTTTTGCGCACCATTCCCGGTGCGATTGGCGGTGCGGTGCGGATGAACGCGGGCTGCTATGGGTCCTATGTGGCGGATCATTTCGTTAGCGCCAAGGCGGTGACGCGGGCGGGCGAGCTTGTCACGCTCACAGCCGAGGATTTGAATTTTCAGTATCGTCAAACCGATTTGCCCGAGGGCTGTGTGATTGTTGAGGCGGTGTTTGAAGGTGTGGCGGGCGATCCAGAGGAATTGGACGCCCGAATGACAGCGCAGTTGAAAAAGCGCGATGAAACCCAACCGACCAAAGACCGCACCGCCGGCAGCACATTCCGCAATCCGGCGGGGTTTTCCAGCACCGGCAAGGCCGATGATAGCCATGAGCTAAAGGCGTGGAAGGTGATTGACGACGCGGGCATGCGCGGCGCAACCATTGGTGGTGCCCAGATGAGCCCGATGCATTCGAACTTTTTGGTCAACACCGGCGGGGCGACGGCGGCCGATCTCGAATCATTAGGCGAAGAAGTGCGAAAAAGGGTTTTCCAAAAGAGTCAAATAGAGCTAGTATGGGAAATTATGCGGGTTGGTGAACCGGCGCAATAATGGACGCAGGTCCAAGGGATAGGCCACAAGGCAACGCCCACGCGACGCAAGCCCACATAAAACGGCCACAGGCAGGTCGTATATAATAATTTAGGGGAAAGCCCGAAAAGGGATAAACCCCATGTAAATGAGGCGGTACTGGGATGTCGAGCAGGACACTCCCGAAAGTAGCGGTGTTGATGGGTGGGCCTTCTGCGGAACGCGAAGTCTCTCTGTCATCCGGGCAGGAATGCGCTGCTGCTTTGACGGGCGAAGGTTATGAGGTTGTAGAGATTGATGCGGGGGCCGATTTGGTCGCTCGCCTTCAAGCTGTTCAACCGGATGTTGTTTTTAATGCGTTACATGGCCGTTGGGGCGAAGATGGCTGTGTGCAGGGCATTTTGGAATGGATGGGGCTACCCTATAGCCATTCCGGGGTTCTTGCCTCGGCCCTTGCGATGGACAAAGAACGCACCAAAGAGATTTATCGCGCCGCTGGTTTGCCGGTGGCCGAGAGTGTTTTGGCCGGGAAGGCCGAGGTTGAGGCAGGGCATGTTTTGGCGCCTCCCTATGTGGTTAAACCCTATAACGAAGGGTCGTCGGTTGGCGTTTACCTCGTTAGTGAGGCCGCCAACAGCCCGCCGAAATTGTCCGATGATATGCCCGAAACAGTCATGGTCGAGGCCTTTGTGCCGGGTCGTGAATTGACGACAACCGTGATGGGCGATCGTGCGTTGGCGGTGACCGATATTTTGACCGATGGTTGGTATGACTATGACGCCAAATACAAAGAAGGCGGGTCGCGCCATGTGTGCCCGGCCGAACTACCCGAAGAGATAACCGCCGCCTGTCTTGATTATGCGTTGCGTGCGCATGACGCCTTGGGCTGTCGCGGTGTGAGCCGTACGGATTTTCGGTGGGATGACAGCAAGGGGATTGATGGTTTGATCCTTTTGGAGACCAATACGCAGCCGGGCATGACGCCAACGTCGCTCTCGCCCGAACAGGCGCAGGCGGTTGGGGTGAGTTTTGGTCAGCTTTGTGCCTGGATGGTGGAGGATGCCTCATGCAACCGTTGAACCGCAAAGCCAAAGCCGCCAATGCCAAAGTCGCCCGGCACGATCCCGCGCCATCGCGTTTGAAATACCGGATGGAGCGGCTCAAGCTCACTCCGGGGTTTCGGTTTTGTATGCGGGTTGTGTTGCCCTGTGCGGTGGCCTTTGGGGCGGTGTCGCTTTGGGCCTCGTCCGGTGATAACCGCGCCGCGTTTAACCAGATGATCGCCGATGTGCGCGAAACCATCGAAAGCCGCCCGGAATTTCAGGTCAAGCTGATGGCCGTTGACGGGGCATCGCCCGCCGTGGCCGAACAGATCCGGCTGGCGGTTCCGGTTGATTTTCCGATTAGCTCGTTTGACCTTGATCTCGGCAAGATGCACGAGACCGTGGTCGCCATGAATGCGGTCAAGACCGCGCAGGTTCGCGTGCGCCAGGGCAATGTGCTTCAGATTGAAGTCGAAGAGCGTGTCCCGGCTGTTTTGCGTCGTGGTGACCGTGGGCTTGAGCTTTTGGACCAAAGCGGGGCTTTGGTTGGCCCGGCGAAATCCCGGTCTAAACATGTCATGCTTCCGGTGATTGCCGGGGAAGGGGCCCATGACGCGGTTCCCGAAGCTCTTGATCTATATAAGGTGACCGGCCCGTTGCGGGTGCGGTTGCGCGGGTTCGAACGCATGGGCGCGCGGCGCTGGGATGTGGTTCTGGACCAAGGCCAGCGCATCATGTTGCCAGAAGACAATCCGGTGAGGGCGCTGGAACGCACCATCGCCATGGACCAAGCCATTCAAATGTTGTCTCGCGATTTGATCGTGGTGGATCTGCGCCTTCCGCGCCGCCCAACCATTCGCATGGGACAAGACGCAACTCAGGCCATGTGGGCCGCAAACACAATCAATGCTGCTGGGGAATAAGAAGAAATGATCGAGCTTTACGAATCCCAACGGGCGATGCGCAACATGCGCAAAGCGGCGATGCAACGCGGGGTGGTGGCGATTTTGGACGTGGGAAGTTCCAAGATTGCCTGTCTTGTTCTGCGATTTGACGGATCGGACCCGACCGATGACAGTATCGGTTCGCTGGCTGGGCAATCCGGGTTTCGGGTTATTGGCGCGGCGACCACCCGGTCGCGCGGCGTCAAATTCGGTGAAATTTCCAGCATGGGTGAAACCGAACGCGCCATTCGCACCGCTGTTCAGGCGGCGCAAAAGATGGCCGGTATTCGCGTCGATCATGTGATTGCCTGTTTCTCGGGGGCGGGGCCACGCAGTTATGGTTTGGCGGGCAATGTCGACGTCTTGGGGGTGACGGTTGATGAACAAGATGTCGCCCGTGTGCTAAGCTCTTGTGACGTGCCGGATTTTGGCCATGGTCGCGAAGTTTTGCACGCGCAGCCGGTGAATTTCGCCTTGGATCACCGCTCCGGTCTTGATGATCCGCGTGGGCAGATCGGCAATGAATTGGCCTGTGATATGCACATGCTCACGGTGGATGCGCAGGCGATTCAAAACATCGCCCATTGCGTCAAGCGCTGTGATCTTGAATTGGCTGGTTTGGCCAGCTCGGCCTATGCGGCGGGTGTTGCGGCCTTGGTCGAAGACGAACAAGAGCTGGGCGCGGCCTGTATCGACATGGGTGGCGGAAGCACCGGCGTGTCGATCTTTATGAAGAAACACATGATTTTTGCCGATACGGTGCGCATGGGCGGCGATCATGTCACGTCTGATATTTCTATGGGCCTTCAGGTGCCCACGGCGACGGCGGAACGGATCAAGACATTTTATGGCGGCGTTGTCGCCACCGGGATGGATGACCGTGAAATGATCGAAACCGGTGGCGAAACCGGCGATTGGGAACATGACCGTCGCACCGTGAGTCGCGCCGAATTGATCGGCATCATGCGGCCGCGTGTCGAGGAAATCCTCGAAGAGGTGCGCGGTTGTTTAGATGCCGCGGGCTTTGACCATTTGCCAAGCCAACAAATCGTGCTGACTGGTGCAGCAAGCCAGATTCCGGGTTTGGATGGATTGGCCTCGCGGATTTTGGGCCATCAGGTGCGACTTGGTCGTCCCTTGCGTGTGCATGGTCTGCCGCAGGCCGCGACCGGTCCGGGTTTTGCCGGGGCTGTTGGCCTGTCGCTTTTTGCGGCGCATCCGCAGGACGAATGGTGGGATTTCGAAATTCCGGTCGACAAGTACCCAGCCCGCAGTTTGAAGCGTGCGGTACAGTGGTTCCGCGACAATTGGTAAGACGAAGGTCAGGAAAACCGGAGGTCGGGTTTTCCGCAAGTGACTGACATCAATGAGAGCTTTAGTTTTGAGCTCAACAGGTCCTTTCAGGTTATCTGAGAGGACCTTTTGTTTTGATGCGTCGCCCATGCGCCCGATTTGAAAGCCTGCGAAATGCCTTTGACGATTTTTCCCCACACTTCGGCCTTTTTCCAACTGGATATGGATTATCCGTTTTACGTGCATCCCAAAGGTGTGACCCATGGCACCGACGTCGTCGATACCTGGACCGGTGAGAACAGCGCCGAATACTATGTCGGTTGGGGCGGCAATGATGTGCTGTTTGGCTATGGCGGCGATGACACGATCTGGGGTGGGAATGGGTCGGACAGCATGGATGCCGGTGACGGCGAAGATTTGGTTTATGGCGGGTCGGGCAATGACGTGATCACCGGATCGCAAGGGTCCGACACGGTCTATGGCGGCAGCGGCAACGACCAGATTTGGGGCGATCATTCAACGGCCCCCGGTTCGGATGTCAGTCAAACCTATGACGATTATCTAGATGGGGGAACGGGCGACGATTCCCTTTATGGCGAAACGGGTGACGACACGCTTTTTGGCGGTGACGGCGATGATGATCTCAGCGGCGGTGACGACGATGATTTTCTTGCCGGGCAAGATGGGGCCGACACCTTGAACGGCGGCAATGGTCAGGACACGGTGATTGGCGGTGCTGGCAATGATGTTTTGTATGGCTGGCACGGCAATGACGACATCGAAGGTGGCGGCGGTGATGATGTTGTCTATGCCGGATATGGCGCGGATACCGTTAGCGGTGGCAGTGGTGTCGATACGCTTGCCGGTGGGCAGGGTAATGATGTGCTGTCCGGCGATGATGGCGCGGATCTGCTTTATGGTGAGGCGGGGCACGATCAGTTAAGCGGCGGCAATGGAGCCGACCTTTTGACCGGCGGCGCGGGGGATGACGGCCTATCGGGGGGGCGTCATGCGGATACATTGTCCGGCGGCGATGGGGCTGACACCCTGAATGGCGGCGGTGGCAATGACGATCTTTATGGAGGAAGTACCCTTGGTGAGGCCGACGTGTTCGTCTTCGCATCCGGGCGCGACACTGTGTTTGACTATGAGGTTGGTGTCGACGAAATCCGCCTTGAGGGAGGGTTGTCCTCCTCCGGCGGATATACATGGAGTGCTGTGACAACCCTGTCGAGCGGTGGGGCGCATGTGTCCGGCATTGAGATTGATTTTGGCGGGGGGGACCTGCTTTTGGTCGACAATGTCGTTGATATTGCTGACCTGACGTTTGTCTAGGGAGCAGTGGCGCGTGTCCTGTGGCTTGGTTGGCGCTGTCTACTATATATAGATGGTGCCCCATATTCCTTGGTGACAGGGGGCATTGGATTTGCTAAGGATGATTTAACCGCTCCGTTCAAGAGACGCGGCAATGGGATCGAGCAGAATCCCGACATTGTTATTCCTGACGTAGCGCATCTCCTCCCATGCGCCGCGCCTTTTGTCTTGTGTGTCGTTTTGCGAAACCCACATAATCTATCCAGCTAAGCGAAATACCGCGAGTTTCCGCCAAAAACATGCCATATTTGGTATGAAATGCGTGTTTTTTGCGTGACGCGGGGCGTCTCTGTCGCTATTCTGACACGAAACGGGCCGAAAACAGGCCTGAGTGATTGTCAAAGCACAGGCGGAAAGCACATGACATTGAACCTCACCATGCCCGGTCAGGAAGAGTTGAAACCTCGTATCACCGTATTCGGCGTGGGCGGGGCAGGCGGTAACGCCGTGAACAACATGATTGAAAAGAACCTCGAAGGCGTTGACTTCGTGGTTGCCAACACCGACGCGCAAGCGTTGCAGCAAAGCGCGTCTACATCGCGCGTACAGCTTGGCGTGAAAGTCACCGAAGGTCTGGGCGCGGGTGCGCGGGCCACGGTTGGCGCGGCTGCGGCCGAAGAAAGCATTGAGCAAATCGTTGATCATCTGGCGGGCGCGCACATGTGCTTTATCACCGCTGGTATGGGCGGCGGCACCGGAACTGGTGCAGCCCCGATCATCGCACAAGCCGCGCGTGAACTTGGTGTTCTGACCGTTGGTGTTGTCACCAAGCCCTTCCAGTTTGAGGGCAACAAGCGGATGAAACAGGCGGAAGATGGCGTTGAGAACCTGCAAAAGGTTGTCGATACGCTGATCATCATTCCGAACCAGAACCTGTTCCGCCTAGCGAATGAAAAAACCACCTTTACCGAAGCCTTCAGCCTTGCTGATGACGTTTTGTATCAAGGTGTTAAGGGTGTGACCGACCTTATGGTGCGTCCCGGCCTGATCAACCTCGACTTTGCCGATGTGCGCGCCGTTATGGACGAAATGGGCAAGGCGATGATGGGCACAGGCGAGGCCGAAGGCGAAGATCGCGCCATTCAGGCGGCGGAAAAAGCCATTGCCAACCCGCTTCTGGATGAAATTTCGCTCAAGGGCGCGAAGGGTGTGTTGATCAACATCACCGGCGGCCATGACCTGACCTTGTTCGAACTGGACGAAGCGGCCAACCGTATCCGTGAAGAAGTGGATCAGGAAGCAAATATCATCGTCGGGTCGACCCTTGATGATGGTCTTGATGGCATGATGCGCGTTTCGGTTGTTGCAACCGGAATTGATGCGGTTGAAAGCCATGCTGAAACACCGCTTCCGCGCCGTTCGCTGTCCCAGCCCGGATCGACAAAGGCCGTTGATGCGCCTGCTGTTGCACCGGCACCTGTTGCGGCGGCTGCTGTGGCTGCGGCCGCAGCTCCTGCCCCATCTCCGGCTCAGGCACCTGAGGTTCAACCTGAACCCGTTGCCGCGCAGTACCAAGAGCCAGAGCCCTCGCTTTTCCAAAGCATCGACGCTGAACGCGCCGCCGCCGAGGAACAGATGGAAACCATTTTCGAGGACGAGCAAGTTCTTGATGATGATGGTCTGCCACCTCCGGCCTATCAGCCTGCGGTCGCGGAATTCCGTCCTCAGCCGGACACCATCGAAGCCGATCCTCAGGACTTTGTCGCGCCGCGTGGCCCGGCAGCCGGTGGCGCAAGCCCGGATATGGTCGCGCGTGTCAAAGCCGCAGCCGCCCGGAGCCGTGAAGAACAAGCCGCGCCCATGCCAGACGCAGAAAAGCCGCGCTTTAGCGTGAATTCTCTGATCGGTCGCATGACCGGCCACGCGCAGCAGCCAGCGGCCCAAGAGCCAGCCCCGGCCCCTCGTCGTCAGCAACCTCCGGTTCAGGCGCAACGTCCGGCGCCGGCCCCGATGCCAGAGGCGGAAGCCGAGCCAGAAGATGACCGCATTGAAATTCCAGCTTTCTTGCGCCGCCAGGCCAATTAAGCCGATTTCAGAGACGTTTCTCAGAACGCCTCCGGTCTTCCGGGGGCGTTTCTTTGTGTCAGATGTGTCGATTCCGTGAAGTCGTTTTCTAAAAATCCAGACAATTGAGCGGAGTTCCCTTGTGGGTAAACCTGTGGGTCAGTTCGTATATTCCCTTAATTTCAACGGCTTGTTGAGGGCAAGCGGTGGGTGCGCGGGCTTTCGCCCATGACAGTTTGTGGATGTTTCACTTGGTTACAATCTTTGATTTGAGCCAGTGCCGCACATTTCGTATCTCAATGTCCAAAGCCGCGCCCGAGTGGGGAGGGAGGCGGTAACCAAAGGATGCCACGTGCAGACAACCATTCAATCGGCAATCACCTTTCAGGGCTTTGGCCTGCACTCCGGGAAACCGGCCTGCCTGACGATCCGCCCCGCTGCTGCCGGTTTTGGCATCTGGTTTCAACGCACCGATATTGACAGAGGCGACACGCGCATACCGGCGCGCTGGGATGTTGTTGATGCCTCGCCTCTGTGCACGATGCTGCGCAACTCCGAAGGTGTGAGCGTTTCGACAGTTGAACATGTGATGGCGGCCCTGTCGGGGTGCGGCGTGCATAACGCGTTGATCGACATCGACGGCCCCGAAGTTCCCATTCTTGACGGATCGAGTATCCCCTTTGTGCGCGAAATTCTCGCCCATGGGTTGCAACAGCTTGATGCCCCCTTGCAGGTTATCGAAATCCTTGCCCCCGTGACGGTTAAAACCGATCAGGGGTGGGCGCGTTTGAACCCGGCGGTTCCCGGTCAGGGTCTTCAGATGGATTTCCACATTGATTTCGTGGATCGCGCTATCGGCCAACAGGACAAGCGTCTGAACCTGGCCAATGGTACATTTGTTCGCGAACTTTGTGATAGCCGGACGTTCTGCCGTGCGGCGGATGTTGATGCGATGCATGCCGCGGGCAAAGCCCTGGGCGGCACCTATGAAAATGCGGTAGTTGTTGACGATGAAAAGGTTTTGAGCCCGGGCGGTTTGCGCCATCGGGACGAAGCCGTTCGCCACAAGATGCTTGACGCTTTGGGCGATCTGGCTTTGGCCGGGGCCCCGATTGTTGGTCATTACGAGGGGCACAAAGCCGGTCATGCGATGACAAATGCCTTGTTGCGTGAGCTGTTTGCCACGCCTTCCGCATATCGGGTTCGCCTTTGCGATGATGCGTTGGCACAAAACTTGCCCGGAGCGGGTGTTGAACAAGATGAAATCCCGGCTCTGTACTGACGTTTTTGACATGCGCGGTCCCTTGCGCATGAAATCCACGTTAAGACGTTTTGCACCGGAAAATTCTGTGCTAGACCAAATCCAATAGGGTCACGCAAGGTGGCCAGACTTGAGATCAAAGGGTAGTCGCGCATGGCAGGGGGCAGATCACGAATTTTGCTGATCGGGACAGCCTTGAGTGTTTTGACACTGGCTGGCTGTTCGCAACTGGAGCCGAAAGGTACCGGTCCAGGGGGAACACCGCTCGAAAGCTACACGGCCGAGCAAATCTTTGAACGCGGCGAATACGAGTTGTCGATCAAAGACTATGAAGAGGGGGCGATCTATTTCAGTGAAATCGAGCGTTTGTACCCTTATTCGGAGTGGGCCAAGCGCGCCTTGATCATGCAGGCCTTTGCCCATCATCAGGACAAGAACTATGAAGAGGCGCGTTCAGCTGCGCAGCGCTTTATTGATTTCTACCCCGCGGATGATGATGCCGCCTATGCGCAGTATCTTTTGGCGCTAAGCTATTACGATCAAATCGAGTTGGTTGGCCGCGATCAAGGGCTGACCTTTCAGGCGCTACAGGCGCTAAGAACAGTTATCGAACGCTATCCCGATAGCGAATATGCGCGCTCATCCATCCTGAAATTCGACCTGGCCTTTGATCATTTGGCCGGCAAGGAAATGGAAATTGGCCGCTATTATCTAAAACGCGATCACTTTGGCGCAGCGATTAGCCGATTCCGTGTTGTGGTTGAGGATTTCCAAACCACCAGCCACACCGCAGAAGCGTTGTATCGTTTGGTCGAAGGGTATCTTTCCTTGGGTCTTGTCCAAGAAGCTCAGACAGCAGCGGCGATTTTGGGCCACAACTATCAGTCGTCCGACTGGTATAAGGATGCGTTTTCATTGCTCAAAGGGCAGGGGCTTGAGCCCAAGTTATTTAGCGGCAATTGGATGGGAACCGCTTATCGTCAGACTGTGAAGGGCGAATGGCTCTAAGGATGGTGTGGACAGTGGTCCACACGGGCAATGGCTAATGCTGCGCGCACTTGAAATCAGAGACATGTTGATCATCGACCGGTTGGACCTCGCGTTCCAACCGGGCTTGAATGTTTTGACCGGGGAAACCGGGGCGGGCAAATCCATCTTGTTGGATTCGCTGGGGTTTGTTTTGGGCTGGCGTGGTCGGGCCGAGCTTGTGCGCAGTGGGGCCAAGCAGGGCGAAGTGACGGCGGTGTTCGACTTGAACGAGAGCCACGCCGCGCATGTGGTGCTCGAAGAGGCGGGGTTGCCGGGTGGCGATGAATTGATTCTACGTCGGGTGAATACCGCGGACGGACGCAAAACCGGCTGGGTCAATGACCGCCGGGTTTCTGGCGATGTGTTGCGGCAATTGTCGGCGACTTTGGTCGAGCTGCATGGTCAACACGATGACCGTGGATTGTTGGACCCAAAGGGGCATTTGGCCATTTTGGACAGCTATGCCGACAATGAAAAACAGCGTGACAAGGTGCGGCACACCTGGGCGCAGGTTGGCAAGGCCAAACGGGCCCTGACCAAGGCGCAAGAGGCCTTGGACGAAGTGCGCGCCGAAGAAGAGTTCCTGCGCCACGCGGTGGATGAGTTAACGAAACTTGGCCCCGAACCGGGCGAAGAAGCGCAGCTTGATCAAAGCCGACGCAAGATGCAGCAGGCGGAAAAAATCCGTGATGAGATCGCTCAGGCGTCGACCGCTCTGGGATATGATGGGGCCGAAGGGGCGATGGCAAACGCGCTTCGCTGGCTTGAAGGGGCGTCGGACAAGGCCGATGGCCGGTTGGATGCGCCGCTAAATGCCTTGACCCGTGCCATGGTGGAATTGGACGAGGCTTCGCGCGGAGTTGCGGATTGTCTGGACGGGTTGGAGTTTAGCCCGGTTGATCTCGAAGATACCGAAGAGCGGTTGTTTGCCTTGCGAGGATTGGCCCGAAAACATCAGGTGCAACCGGATGAATTGGCGAGCCTCGCCACCGAATTGACCGGGCGTTTGAATGCGCTTGATGCGGGTGAGGCGCAGATTGGTGATTTGAAAGCCGCGCTTGCGCAGGCGGAAGCGGCCTATGATGTGGCGGCGCAAAAGCTTAGCGATAATCGGCGCAAGGCGGCGAAGCGTTTGGACGTGGCGGTGGCCTCGGAACTGGCTCCGCTCAAAATGGAACGTGCGGTTTTTGTGACTGAAATCAGTGAGATGACCGCAGGCGGCGAAGGCCGGGATGCGGTTTGTTTTTCGGTCGCCACCAACCCCGGATCGCCCGCTGGGGCCTTGAACAAGATCGCCTCTGGCGGGGAACTCTCACGCTTTCTTTTGGCTCTCAAAGTCTGTCTCTCGGAAGAGCGCAACGATGGCGTCACCATGATCTTTGACGAAATCGACCGTGGTGTAGGCGGGGCGACGGCGGATGCGGTTGGCCGACGTCTCAAGGCGTTGTCGGAGGGCGGGCAGGTCTTGGTTGTCACGCATTCACCGCAGGTTGCAGCGCTTGGGGGGCACCATTGGCGGGTGGCCAAACATGTCACCGCAGGGGTCACAACATCCGATGTCTCGCCTTTGGATGAGGCCGAGCGCGAAGCCGAAATCGCCCGCATGTTGTCGGGCGATACGGTCACAGACGAGGCGCGGGCGGCGGCACGGGCCTTGTTGGCCGGTTAAGCGCGCCGCGTTTCGGTTGTTTGGACCAAGGCCATCAAACCCAAAGAACAGAGCAGCAATGTCATTCCCGACGCAATGGTGCGAAGGATATTGAACCGCTGCCAGCGGGGGGAATAGGCGTGCCAGATGTCTTGGGCTTTTTGTGGGTCGTCTGGAACGATCTGATTGGCCAGTGCGTCGTTCATTGGAACATTGACCACCATGGTTAAGACCAAACCGCCGCATAGATAAAGCAATGAAGCCAATGCAAAATACATGGCTGCTTTGGGCGCGGAGTTTTGCCAGGCAAAGACCGCCGCCACGGCGATAACCAAGGGTGTCGCAAAGAATATCGGGGCGAATGTGGCGTTGCGCACGCTGGCGTTCATGGCCTGCATCGCTTGGATGGCGACATCGGGTGGCGCGGCATCAAGCCCCCACATGGTTGAGCAAATCCAAGCATAAAAGAAGCCAAAGATGGCGCCGGAAAAGCCGATCGCGGCCACGGCTGAGATGCGCGCGAGGGTTTTCATGACGCGATACCTTTTGGGCGAAACAGGTTGGCAGCGATGGCAAGGGCCGCGAGCTGCGCAGCAATGACGGCAGGCCAGATTTCAGGGAAAGCCGGGTCAAAGTATTTCTGTGGCCCAAAGCTTAGCAAAGCCATAACGGCCGCCAACCCCGACAATACCTTGCCCCAAAACCCGGTTTTCAAGTTCAGGGCCGCTACAGCGCAGGCGATGGACGCGGCGAGAAAGGGGGCCATGGCAAACAATGCAATGGCGCGCGGCGGGTGGGGGGCGACGCCTGCAAAGAGGGCGGCAAGCATCACGGCCTGTAACACTATCAAGGTCCAGAGGGAGGCGGCCAGAGGTGAGGAGTGGGTCATAAATTTATCCGTAATTGTGTGTACGTCTGGACATTGGCGTAATTGAGTGTACGGATGCTGTCAAGTGGAGGATGACAACATGCGCGCACAAGCCAAAGAGCAACGAGAAGATCAAATTGCCCAAGCGGCCTATGCGCTGATGGCGGAAAAGGGCTTTCAGGGCTTGTCGATGTTGGCGGTGTCCAAACGGGCAAAGGCGTCAAACGAAACGCTTTATCGGTGGTACGGGGATAAGCTTGGCCTGTTTCAGGCGCTGATTTCACGCAATGCAACGCAGGTCGCGCAGGCCCTAGACGACGCGATGGAGCAGGGCGCAAACCCGCGCGATGTACTACGAGAGTTGGGGCCAACCCTTTTGGCGATGCTCTTGTCGCCGCGTGCAATCGCCTTGAATAGGGCCGCGGCGGCGGATGCGAGCAATACGCTTGGTCAGGTGTTGGCCAAGGCCGGGCGTGGGGAGGTGTTCCCGCGTATTTCGACGCTTTTTCAACAGCTTGTTGAGACGGGTACCCTAACGGGTCCGGCCGAGACTGCGGCGGCGCTTTGGGTGGATTTATTGGTGGGAGATTGGCAAATCAGATGCGCCACCGGGGCAATTGATCCGCCAACACGCTTGCAACAACAGGCCAGAGCGCAATCAGCCGAGGCCTTGTTGTTTCAACTGCGGGGGGGCGGCGGTTAATTGCTTGGGACAAGCTTGCCGGGGTTCATAATGCCGCGCGGGTCAAGCGCGGTTTTGATCGCACCCATCACCGCCCATGCCTCGCCGTGTTCGGCCTGCATATAGGGTTTCTTGCCGATGCCAACGCCGTGTTCACCGGTTGCGGTGCCGCCAAGCGCCAAAGAGCGTTCCACCATGATGTTGGAGAGCCGCTTGGCCTCGGCCAGTTCGGCGGGCTGATCGGGATCAACAAGCAAGATCGCGTGAAAATTGCCATCACCAACATGGCCAAGAATCGGGCCGGAAATGAGTGACTGGGTGATGTCGCTCTGGGTCTCTTCGACGGCACGGGCCAGTTGCGAAATCGGAACGCAAATGTCGGTGACAAGGGCACGCGCCCCCGGTTTAGAGGCCAATATCGCGTAATAGCCGTTGTGTCGCATCGACCAGAGCGCGCGGCGTTCCTCTTCGCGTGATGACCAGCGAAAGGGCGATCCGTCATGATCGGCCACGATTTCAGCAAAACGTTCCGCATCTTGGGCGGTGCTTTCGGGGCTGCCATGAAATTCGACCATCAGGTGTGGGGCCTGATCCATGGAGACGCCAGCATAGTCGTTAAAGGCGCGGGCGGTGTCGGCACAGGCAAATTCGATCCGCGCCATGGGAATGCCCATCTGGATGGTTTCCGTGACCGCCGCAACGGCGCTGGCCATGTCAGGAAAGCTGCAAATCCCGGCGCTGATGGCTTCGGGAATCCCGTGTAGTTTGAGGGTCAATTCGGTGGCGAGGCCAAGGGTTCCTTCGGAGCCAACCATCAGCGCGGTCAGGTCGTATCCGGCGGCGCTTTTGCGGGCGCGGGTGCCGGTCTGGATGATACGCCCATCGCCCAAAACAACCTCCATCCCCATGACATTGTCGCGCATCGTGCCATAACGGACCGTCGTCGTACCCGAGGCGCGGGTCATCGCCATGCCGCCAATCGAGGCATTAGCACCGGGATCAACCGGGAAAAACAAGCCAGTGGCGCGCAGCTCTTCGTTCAAGGCTTCGCGGGTGACACCGGGTTGAACGACAACATCCATATCCGCGGCATTGATGCGCAAAATCTGGTTCATCCGCGAGAAATCCACACAAATCCCGCCACGAATGGCGAGGCCATGCCCCTCAAGCGAGGTACCCGCCCCCCAGCCAATCACCGGGACGCCATGTGTTGCGCAAATGCTTACAATCTTTTGTGTTTCTTCAGTGTTTAGCGGAAAAACCACCCCATCAGGTGGCGTTGTTGGAAAATGTGATTCGGAACGTCCATGCGCCTCCAGATCGGACTTGGACAAACTTAACCGTTCGCCTAGTAGAGTGTGCAATTCTGCAAGCGCCTGTTGTACGGGCATTCGGGCCTCCGGATTCAATTGGGGGTATGTTAACGAAGCTTAATCCGTCGCGAAACCCGCCGGATATGAGGAGGTCACTTTGCTGGGTCAAATGCGCAACCAGTTGCAACAGGCCAGCCGGGCATTTGGCTCGGGGTGGGATTTGGTGCGCCACAAAGCCCCAAGTCAGATTCAGTTCTGGTTGATTGCTTTGGTGTTGGGGGTTGTCTCTGGTTTGGCGGCGATCGGGTTTCGGGCCGCGATCGAGTGGTTGCAGGCCACGGTTTACGGCTCCAACAATGTCAACGAATTACACAGTTTCGCCGAAGGCCTGCCGTGGTTTTGGGTGCTAACGATTCCGGCGATTGGTGGGATCGTGGTTGGGTTTATTCTACATCACTTTACCCCGGATGGGCGGGTGCAATCGGTTGCCGATGTGATTGAAGGTGCGGCGCTAAATGATGGCCGCGTCGAGAAAAAAGCCGGTTTGGCCTCGGCTTTGTGTTCCTGGATCACCCTGTCGACGGGGGGGAGCACGGGCCGCGAGGGGCCGGTTGTTCATATCGCCGCCATGGCGTCGAGCTGGGTCGCCAATAAGCTCAAGGTTGACGGTGTCACCGGTCGCGATCTCATGGGCTGCGCGGTCGCGGCGGCGGTGTCAGCAAGCTTTAACGCGCCCATCGCCGGGGCCTTGTTCGCGCTTGAGGTGATTTTGCGCCATTTTGCGCTCCATGCCTTTGCGCCAATTGTGGTGGCCAGCGCGGCGGGAACGGTGATCAGCCGCCTTGTCTATGGCGATGTGACCGAATTTATTTTGCCCGGCACCACGACGGTTGAATTCTATCTCGAACTCCCGGCGTTTTTCCTTTTGGGGCTTGTGTGTGGCTGTGTGGCGGTAGTGATGATGCGGGCGATCTTTTTCGCCGATGACGTCGAAACCGAACTGCAAAACAAGCTGAGCTTGCCCTATTGGCTGCGCCCTGCGGTGGCGGGGTTGTTATTGGGCGGTTTGGCGATTTTCTTTCCGCATATCATTGGCGTTGGCTATGAAACCACCTCCTTGGCGTTGACCGGTAACCTCATGTTACATGAGGCTTTTGTCTTTGCGATCCTCAAGGTGCTGGCAGTGTCCTTAACCGTTGCCGGGCGCATGGGGGGCGGCGTGTTTTCACCGGCCTTGATGGTGGGGGCGTTGACGGGATTGACCTTTGGCCACATCGCCACGGGTTTGTTCCCCGATGTTTCATCGGCCTTTACGCTATACGCTTTGGCGGGCATGGGGGCGGTTGCGGCGGCGGTGCTTGGTGCGCCGATTTCCACGACGCTGATTGTCTTTGAACTCACCGGTGACTGGCAGACCGGCTTGGCGGTGATGGTTTCGGTGTCGATGTCAACGGCCCTTGCCTCGCGGCTGGTGGATCGCTCCTTCTTCCTAACCCAGCTTGAGCGGCGCAATGTTCATCTGGCCGCTGGTCCTCAGGCCTATTTGCTGGCGATGTTCCGGGTTCAAGGGGTGATGCGGCGCCCCACCGATGACAATGCCGCCGATGAGCAGGCCTGTCTCGATCTCATCGACCAGGGGCTTTATGTGCTTGATGATGCGACGCTTGAAACCGCGCTGCCGATTTTGGACCGCTCGGACCTGACGTTTTTGCCGGTGGTGAGCAAAGATGCAAACAACGCAAACAGCGCCCCGGTGTTGCAAGGGGCGCTGTTTCATGTTGATGCCTTAAAGGCCTATAACCAAGCACTGGCGGCGACCGCTGAGGAAGAACACAGCTAAGGCGGCTTACCTATTGCCGGGCAGACGTTGGGCCATGCAGTTGCGGAACGCCCGACCAAAGTTGTGTTCGCAGGCGTCAAAAGCGGCCTGAAGGTCGGAGTAGGGGCGCGGGTTTGGGACGGGGTTCGGAACCGGGGTTGGGCGACGCGGATTGTGTTTTGAGAGATAGGCCTTGTGCGCCCACCCGATCAGACCAGAGTCCAGTTGCACCAAGCGCCACTTGCCACTTTGACCCAATACATCAACCCGCATGCCGTTGTGGATTTTGCGCAAAACAGTGTAATTTGTGCCCGGTCCCTTGCGCAGATTGAGATCGCCGTAGGGGGCATCGACCCATCGTTGACCATTTTCTTGCTGGGGCGGTTTGGGTTTGTGGGGTTTGTCGTGGCTTAAAAACCGACCATGCGCCCAACCAATCGTATCGGTCTTGTGGTGGTAGAGCTTGGCCCATTGGCCCGGTTGAGCAAGCAGTGTCACCTTGCTGCCGTGGGCCATTTTTTCGAGCACATGATAAGACGTCGCCGGACCGGTGCGCAGGTTCAAGAACCCGTCATTGGGGGCATTGATATATAGGCGAGGGCCTTCGGTCGCGGCGGCAGCACTGGCCAGTCCAAAGGCCATGAGAAAGGCGAGGAGGCGAAACATCTGGGTCTTCCTTTCGTGAATAGCGATGGGAAGACGATGGTGGCAGGGCGGTATGATATACAATATCAGGCGGTGACAAGCCGATATCTTTCAGGGCGTATTTGAAATTTGTTTAGTGTTATAAGTGTCTTGAAGGTGGTGCCAGCGTGAGGCAACAATTGGGTGAGTTTTTTGTGGATACGCAAATTGGTTGCTTAAACGCAAAAGGCGGCCCGCAAAGGACCGCCTTTCTACATTCTGAAAACCCGTCTTTAAGGGATCTGTTCGATCGCCACGCCTTCTTGGATCTGAAACGCCAGATACCCGGCGATTTTGTTCACATCGTCAATCGGGGCTTCATAGCTCCAAACCGCATTTTCATAGGTTTTGGATTTCGACATGATCGAAAAATACGAGGCCTCGCCTTTGAAGGGGCAGGTGGTTTTGTGATCCGTCGCCTCAAGAAAGGCCATGCCAATGTCTTCGCGCGGAAAGTAGATAACCGACGGATAGTCGCCTTCGGCCAATTCCAGCGCCCGAGAGGATTCCCCCAAAACCGCGCCACCGGCACGCACAATCCATGTGCCCTCTGCTGGTGTGATTGTGATCTTGCTCATGTCTCTCCCCCTCTGCGAATGATCCCGGCCTCAAAGACACGGGAATTGTATCAAGAATATGTCAGATAGCGCGGCAAGCGCGCGACAGCCAGTCTTTTACGTCACCTTCGACCAAAGGACCAACCCGGCGCGCGACTTCGGCATGATAGGTGTTGAGCCAATCACGTTCCGCCTGAGTTAGGAGGTCAGGGTTAACAAGCCGTGTATCAATGGGCACCCAGGTCAAGGTTTCGAACCGCAGCATCTCGGGCACGGTTTGATTTGGCAGGGCGGGGGCGGGTTCGACGACAATCAGGTTTTCGATCCGAATGCCAAATGCGCCCTCTTTGTAGAACCCCGGCTCATTCGACAGGATCATCCCAGCCTCAAAAGGCACGGTTCCGGTGCGTGCCAAACGCTGTGGCCCTTCGTGAACCGAAAGATACGCGCCAACGCCGTGGCCGGTGCCATGGCCATAATCCATGCCCTGTTGCCAAAGCGCGGTGCGGGCCAGAACATCCATATCGCGCCCGGCCAAACCCGTGGGAAAGCGCAGCGCGGATATGGCGATCATGCCTTTGAGCACCAGAGTGAAGGCATCGCGCTCTTCCTCGCCGACCTGACCGATGGCGATGGTGCGGGTGATATCGGTGGTGCCATCGACATATTGCCCGCCGGAATCGACCAACAAAAGCTGACCTTCTTCGACGGTCCGATTGGTGTCTTCGGTGACGCGGTAATGCACAATCGCGCCATTGGGCCCCGCGCCGGAAATTGTTTCAAAGGAGATATCGCGCAGTGCGTTTGTGGCGCGCCTTTCCCCTTCGAGTTGCTTGACCACATCAATCTCGGTGAGACTTTCCGCCGGTTGCTCATCAAGCCAGCTAAGAAAGCGCACCATGGCCGCAGCGTCGCGCATATGGGCGGCGCGGGTGCCGTCAAGCTCGGCGGTGTTTTTACAGGCCTTGGGCAAAAGGCACGGGTCAGCGGCCTCCAACGGATCCGTCAAAAGGTCGGCCACACAAATCGGACAGGTCGCCGGATCAATTTGAACAGGTCCGGTCAGGTTTTCAACACTCGGCAAAAAGGCGTCAACGGGATGCACATCGACCAAGGGGCCGAAATGTCCGTCAAGCGAAGTGAGCTTTTCAGGCGCGCAGAAAAACGACACCCGGCCGGTTTTATGCAAGACCGCAAAGCCATGCGGAACCGGGTTGCGAGGAATATCGCTGCCACGGATATTGAGCAACCAGGCAATCGAATCCGGCAAGGTGATAATGGCGGCGTCGGCCTTAAGATCGGCCGCCAACCGTTTGATTTTGGCGTCATGGGCTTCACCCGCCAAATCAAGCGGTTGTTCGAAAACCTTGCCCATCGGCGGGGCCGGTTGGTTGGCCCAAATGGAATCAACAAGGTTGTCTATTGCCCGCAATTCATGATCTGGAAGCTTGGCACTCATTGCGCGGTATTGATCCACCGATAGCAACCAAGGGTCAAAACCAACACTCCCGTTAGGCAGGGCTTCGGCGATCCAATCGCCAAGCGACACTTCGGGCCAATCGACCGGCTCAAAGTCATCCGCAACCTGAGTGCGCACCTGCACGCGATAACGTCCGTCAACAAAAACACCGGCGCGATCGGCCAGTGCCACGCACCAGCCCGCCGAACCGGTAAAGCCCGTGAGCCAAGACAGACGTTCGTCGCGCGGCGCAACATATTCGCCTTGATGTGCGTCGGCGCGGGGCACCAAAAACGCATCCACCCCGGCATGTTTCATCGCCGCCCGCAAGGCCTGTAGCCGCGCCGGTCCTTGGCTCGGATCGGCGCTGTTCTCGAAGGTCTGATACATAATCCGCTCCATTTTTCGCGCAGCTTTGCGCGCGGCACCGGGGAATGCAACCCCGCTGCTCACCACGTCGAAAAGGTCTTCTTCTTTCCAAAATATCCCGGCGATGGGGCGCAGCCGAGGGGGCTGGCCCGCTCATCCGAGGCTCAAAACCTTAAGACGCCTTGCGGATGCCCATCACCCGAGCACGGGCACGCGGATCGCTATCAAAGAGCGAGGCGAGCTGCTCGGTCATCGCACCGGCAAGCTGTTCGACATCGGTGATGGTCACGGCGCGATCATAATAGCGGGTGACGTCATGCCCGATCCCAATCGCCAAAAGCTCAACCTGCTTTTTCTTTTCGACCATGGCGATCACGTCGCGCAGGTGTTTTTCAAGGTAATTGGCCGGGTTGACCGACAGGGTGCTGTCATCAACCGGGGCGCCATCGGAAATCACCATCAGGATTTTGCGCGCCTCGGGGCGGCCCGCCATCCGGCGATGCGCCCATTCCAGCGCCTCGCCGTCGATGTTTTCCTTCAAAAGCCCCTCTTTCATCATCAGACCAAGATTGTCGCGGGTCCGCCGCCATGGGGCATCGGCGCTTTTGTAGATGATGTGGCGCAGATCATTGAGGCGACCGGGTTGTTGATCACGCCCGGCATTGAGCCATTTTTCACGGGCCTGACCGCCTTTCCAGGCGCGGGTGGTAAACCCGAGGATTTCGACCTTAACGCTGCAACGTTCGAGCGTACGGGCCAAAACGTCGGCGCAAATCGCGGCAATCGAAATTGGGCGTCCGCGCATTGAGCCTGAGTTATCGAGCAGCAGCGTCACACAGGTATCGCGGAATTCGGTGTCTTTTTCGCGCTTGAAGCTCAGCGGTGTGGTTGGGTTTGCAACAACACGCGCCAAACGGCCAGCATCCAGAATGCCCTCTTCGAGGTCAAATTCCCACGAGCGGTTTTGTTGCGCCTGCAAGCGGCGCTGTAGCTTGTTGGCAAGGCGGGACACAGCACCCTTGAGCGGTTCCAACTGCTGGTCAAGATAGGCGCGCAGCCGCTCCAATTCCTGAGCTTCGGCGAGATCCTCGGCCAAAATCTCTTCGTCATGCTCTGTGTCGTAAACGGCGTAATCCGGATCAGCTTCGGAAATTGGCTGTGGGGCAGGGGGCTCCATCGGGGCCTCGCCCTCGGGCATCTCGGCCTCATCCCCAAGCTCTTGGTCGGCCATTTCATCCATGCTGACCTGTGCCTGCGATGGATCTTGGGTTTCTTCCTGGCTTTGCTCGGGCGAGGCGTCGGCCTCATCCCCTTCGTCATCCTGACCAGAAGAATCGGGCTGTTCTTCTTCTTCCTGATCGTCTGATGATCCGTCTTCGTCGGAATCATCCGACATATCGTCCGGGTCGTCGCCCAATTGGTCGCCATAGCCCAGATCGGTGATCATCTGGCGGGCCAGCTTGGCAAAGGCTGCCTGATCCGAGAGCACATCCTCAAGGTTTTCCAAGGTGCCGCCGGCCTGATTTTCCATGAAACCGCGCCATAGCTCCATCACATTGGCGGCAGCATCAGGCAAATCGCGCCCAGTGGCGAGATGGCGAATTAGGTACCCGGCGGCAACCGGCAAGGGGGCCTCGGAAGGTTGGGTGATCTGGCCAAACCCACGGCGGTTGGCGTCGTGGCTTATCTTGGCGTCGATATTGCCAGCCGTTCCGGGCATGTCACGCGCGCCCATAGCTTCGCAGCGGGCGGTTTCCATAGCCTCGTATAATTCGCGGGCCATATCACCGGGCGGCGCATAACGCGCATGGGTGGTATCGTCGTGATAGCGTCGTTGCAGAGCCAAGGCATCCGCCGTACCGCGCGCCAGCAAAACCTCGTCGCGCGTCATGCGCCGCGAGATTTGCGGCAAGCGCATCGCGTCGCCGGACACACCGGACGGGTCAACGGTATAGCTTACCGAAAGTTCGGGATCATCCGCCATGACCTTGGTGGCCTCGGCCAATGCCTTTTTGAACGGATCTGCGGGGTTGTCGGATGGCTTATTCATAGCGCATTTATCGGCAGATTGATGCGCCGCTGCAAGCGATAAAGACTAGCCAATGACCAATGTTTTGCAGGCCAGAAGATGGTTGTCAGCCAGACGCGCCGATATCCGTCTACGCTTGGGGTCTTGTTGAAAGGTTGCGGCCTGCATCAAGCGGGCCTGAGCCATCTTGGCCTCAATCCGGTTTGCCAGCAATTCTTGGCCGCTGATCCCCAGGCTTTGGGCATCAAAGGACACGGCCTCAAGCAGATCTTCGAACATGGAAAATCCAACTTCGGCCTGCCGATCTTCGCCACCCATCAACCACGCGTGTTCGCGCGCGGCCGAGAAACGGCCAAGGCAGGAGGCAAAGAACTGCGCCTGTTCACGCGGCGCATTGGGTATGCCATCAGACAAGGCATGGGTCGGGGGGGCGCATAAAATCGCCAATGCAATCGCCGCAATGTGTGTTTTCAAAACGCCCATAAAATGGAGTTTAGACGTAAAAACCTGATGAAAGGTTGTGCGAAATGAAAACTTTTACCGAACTGTCACATTTTTACGAAACGCGCAGGTCCGTTGATCCAGAGAAATGAGCCCCACAACGTCGCCCTGAAAGGGCCACAAGGCACCAATTCTTGTGCATCGACCTGCGATTTGGACAGGTGGTCATGGCCGTCTCAGTCATCAACCGGAATGTAGTGAACCTTGTCCAAGCGAATACCGGGCCGCGCGGTGCTGCGCCTAGGCCACGCGCCGCCAAAAGCGCTGTACCAAGCATTGCCGGCTTTCTGAGACAGATCGATGGGGACATATTTTCCGGCAGGGAGCGTTTTGAGCTGCTGGCGCCGCATGATTTCAGCACCTGTATTGGGGTATAAATCCAGCATGTCCAGATTTGACCTAAACAACAGACCGACCGCCATAATCGGGTCGCCGGGCGCTTTGGGGCGTGGGTAACCATCCAAATAGACCGTTGCGCAAAAATCCTTGCCGGCGATTCCTCCGTTTGGCAAATCTGGCCGAGCAGTGATGTCGTATTTGCCGGGGGTTTGGCCGACGACGATGTCGCCATAGGTCAGAACCGTCAAGGCCGGAAGGGTCAGGATGGGCGCGACGATTTCATCGGCAATCGCGATGGTTTCCCCGATGTTGGTTGGCGTGAACATGCAGCCGATCTTGCGAAGCTGTCGTTCTTGATCGGTGATGGCGCGCTGCGACGCTGCGGCTTGTTCCGAGATGGAGAGGTCGGACAAGGCTGGAAGCGGCAACAGGAAAAGAGCAACGGTCAAAATTCGGCGCATGGGGCATCCTCACATCAATACAGATGTGAGTGGGCCACATGAAGTGTGGCATAGCAAGGGAGCATTTGTGCGCCGGGTGTTTCAGGTGTTTCGGTGATTTCTGGGTGGTTTTGGACGCTTATCTGAGAGGGACAAGTTCGCTACAGGCGAGGCACAGGGCATCTTGTGGGCAACTGGTGACCTGACCGGCCTCAGCCAGTTTGGTCAATTGTATCAAACTGCGCTCTTGGAAACTGGGAAGGTGCCGCCCAAAGCGCAAGTGTTGGTCCGGCGCGGCTTTTATCTTGGCGATGCTTGCCAGAAGCACGTCGCGGCGCATTGCCATTTCAACGCCTTGCTCTGGGCCGTCCTCCATAATGTTGAGCCATTTGGTTCGGGCATCGAATTGGGCGGCGCAATGGAGCATGACTTGTTTTTCGGCCATCGTATTTGCCTGCGCATCTGAGCCAAATGCGATTGCAAAAGACAGGCCAAGGCCCATCATCCATTTCCCCAAAATCATCATATCCCAGCCCCCCGGCACGTCTCTGCCTGCCAGCAGAACAGAGTAAACAAAACCTTACAAGGCCCGGAGCCTATGAGAACGCAGTGTTTCTAATGCGATGACAGTTTTGTCATGGGGCGCTGTCGCGCAATCCGCCAAAACTGTCATTCTATTGCTGATCTCCGGCGCTCCAAGAGCGAGGCGGCGCAGGCATGGTGCCCGCTGCTTTGAAAGGGGGCGTGATCATAAGGGGCGCACGCGAAAAAGGCCCCTGGCAAAATGCGAGGGGCCTTGATTGCGATTTAGGGTGTGTGGGCGAGCTTAGCCCAAGCTGACGCTTGCCGCGCTTTCGGGGAGTTCTTCGTCAAAACAGCGCTGGTAGAATTCGGCCACGGTTTGACGCTCAAGCTCGTCACATTTGTTGAGGAAGCTCAGGCGGAAGGCATAGCCGACATTGCGGAAGATTTCCGAGTTCTGCGCCCATGCGATTACGGTCCGCGGCGACATAACGGTCGACAGCTCACCATTCATAAAGGCGCGGCGGGTGAAATCGGCGACGGTGACCATCTGTTTGATGGTCTTGCGACCGGCTTCGGTGTTGTAATGCGGCGCTTTGGACAGAATGATCTGGGTTTCGGCGTCGATTGACAGATAGTTCAACGTTGCGACCAATGACCAACGGTCCATCTGACCTTGGTTGATCTGTTGCGTGCCGTGATAAAGCCCGGTTGTATCCCCCAAACCAACGGTGTTGGCGGTGGCGAACAGACGGAAATAGGGGTGCGGTGTGATGACTTCGTTCTGATCCAACAAGGTCAGCTTACCATCGGTTTCCAAAACCCGCTGGATCACAAACATAACATCGGCGCGCCCGGCGTCATATTCGTCAAACACAATCGCCGTCGGATTGCGCAGCGCCCAAGGCAAGATGCCTTCTTGGAACTCGGTTGTCTGCTTGCCGTCGACCAATTTGATTGCGTCTTTGCCGATCAGATCAATCCGCGAGATATGTGAGTCCAGATTGACACGAACCGCAGGCCAGTTGAGTCGCGACGCCACTTGTTCGATGTGCGTCGACTTGCCGGTGCCGTGATAGCCCTGAATCATCACCCGGCGATTCCGGTTGAAACCGGCCAGAATGGCAAGGGTCGTATCGGGGTCAAACTTGTAGGTGCTGTCTTCCTCTGGCACGCGGGAGGTGCGCTCAGGAAAACCATGCACAACCATGTCTGTATCGATGCCAAAGACCTCACGGACGGAAATTTCTTCGGTGGGTTTCGCGTTGATATCGATCAGGCCGTCCGTCATGGTAAAGGTGTCCTCTTATCCGGGCTCGAAAACTGCGCCCCCGTGGTGCATCATTTCGCCGGAAGGGGCAAGGGGCAGCGGGGACGTTCGAACGCAATGTCGACGGATGATGAGCTAGAAGCAATGTTGGCGAAGATCGCCAAGGGGGATCGGCGCGCCTTGCGCGGGCTTTATGACATGACTTCGCCACGTCTATATGGCCTGTGTTGGGGCATTTTGCGCAGTGATGATGTGGCCCAAGAGGTTTTGATTTCGGTCTATGACGGGATTTGGCGCAGCGCCGGATATGTGCGGGCCAATGGGTCGACGCCTTTGGTGTGGCTCTTGTCCTTGGCGCGGGACGCGTCGGTGGCGCGTCACCGGCTTGAGCGGGCAAAAGACACCGGAGAAGGCGCGCCGGGGATCACCCGCCGATTGTATGAGACAGCAGACAGCCAAATGGCCCAACCCCAGAGCGCATTTGGCGGGCAGCTTGCGGTTTGTTTGGCCGAATTGCCCAGGGATGAGGCCTCAACGCTTCGATCTATCTATTTGAAAGGGCTATCTTATCTTGATCTGGCCGATCAAACCGGCGAAAGCCCCACAAGGCTGCGACGTGATGTGCGCACCGGTATTTTACAATTGCGCGCGTGCCTCAGCCGATGACGCGTGTCGATGTGGATCAGCTATCCGAAGCGAATAAGAAACCGCCTCTCGACGGGGATGACGCCATTGCCGCCGAATATGTGCTGGGCCTTTTGACCTCTGATGAGTTGCAGGCCTTTGAGGCGCGTTTGGTCAGTGATTCTGACTTGCAGCAGGATGTGGCCGCATGGCGGGCGTATTTCGTCACCTTTACTGAAACGCTGCCGGACAAGTCGCCACCTGACACGCTGCGCAATTTGGTGGAACAAGGCATTTCCGCAAAGAATCGAAAACCCGTTTGGCGTCAGCTGGTTCCTTATGCGATTGGGGCCGTGATCGGGGCGATCCTGACATGGCTGGTGCAATCCACTCTGAACTAGGGGGCATTTTGCAAGGAGGGGCAGGTTTCGGTCGGGTTCTTGATGCCTTGTCTGGCGCTCGCTGGCCTCTCTTCCGAGGTTCTCTGTGGCCACCTTGCACGACACGAAGAACATAGCTGCGACGCCAAAGACCAGTGTTTGCACCGCAATTGCAATGTTTTGCGCGATGCCCCTTGCGGCCAAATTCGCTAAAATTACCATTCCAACCAATGACAAGTTTCAAGTGTCTAACTCGAACTGGTCGGGTGGTTTGGGCAAAACACATTTGGCGTGGCGCATTAAAACCCACGACGGCAAACCCTATGGTTGCGGCGCTGTTGTTGCCGAAGAATATTCGGCGATGGCGACACAAAACGGGCGATCCTTTCCAAAGGATATATCAAACTGCAGGGTAAAAAGATCATCCGTGATCTTAGCTCTTCACCGCGGTCAAACCGGGACGCGATTTGATGGCTGCTTGGGGCGGGTGCCGATCCTTGCCGGTCAAAGGCGTTTCCAAGACGCGCTATCAATTGAGTTTTGATCCGGTGCGCGAGGGCGGATAACCCGGTTTAGCGAACAAACAAAGGCCATTGCAAAACGAGATAAATCTTTCTCGCGCAATGGCCTTTTGGCTTTTATAAGGGGGGCATTCGCCTATTCACCCCCAAGCCTAACTCCAAGACCCGAGGGACCATTATGACCGGAGAGCTGTCACCGATCGACAAAGCCAAATTCGTGGCCGCCAAACGCGCCGCCGATTTTGTAGAAGACGGCATGCGTGTCGGCCTAGGAACCGGGTCCACGGCGGCGTGGTTGGTGCGGTGCCTGGGCGAAATGGTGGAAGAGGACGGGTTGAAAATCCGCGGGGTTCCGACATCGACCCGCACCGCCGAATTGGCGCGTGAGGTCGGGATCGAGGTGATTTCGCTTGATGAGGCGCGCTGGCTTGATTTGACGATTGATGGTGCGGATGAGTTTGATGCCAACCTGTCACTGGTCAAAGGCGGGGGCGGGGCCTTGTTGCAGGAAAAGATCGTCGCGACCGCGTCGGATCAGATGATCGTCATCGCCGATGCCGCCAAAGAGGTGGAACACCTTGGGTCGTTCCCATTGCCGATCGAGGTCATTCCGTTTGGCTGGCAAACCACCCAAGCCTTGGTCGAAGAAACGCTGGTGTCGATGGATGTGATGGGGCGCCAAGCGTCTTTACGGATGAATGGCGAGATTCCGTTTATCACCGATGAGGGCAACCATATCCTCGACCTGCATCTGGGCCGTATCGGCAACGCCCGGCAATTGGCGATGGTGCTGAACCAAATCCCCGGCGTGGTGGAAAACGGGCTGTTTATCGACATCTGTGACAAGGTGGTGATCGGCTATGGTGATGGCCGCGTCGAAACCCGCGATATCAACGAAGGCACGGTATCCGAAGACCGCTTGGATTTTGTCGAAACGGACAACCTGTTTCGCGATATTTGAGGAGGTTTAGGTGGCGGGCGACACAGTTATATTCGAAGGTTACATTCGCGAAAAAGGGGGGATTACGACCGGCCGCTATGCTTTGGGTTTGGCGGCTGCACATGTTATCTGGATCTACTCCGGTGAAAGTTCTTACCCGATTGTCTTGGTGATTGGCGATGTTTGCCTATTGGTCATAATCAGTTTTTCTATTTGGGATTTAGTGAATGAGCGCTTTTTGGGCGCCAGTCCACGACGTCCCAGTAAGGCGATAGGTGTGGCGGTAACTGACAAAGGTCTATGGCTCCGCGATCTCGGATATGACCAACCCGACAACCTGTTATGGTTGCC
>NZ_JBZXVN010000027.1:0-6417 GCF_058892305.1 Pelagimonas sp. | reverse complement strand
GCCGGATCCGCCGCACAAGATCACTGGGGTTATAGATGTCACAGGCATTACAAGAATCCCAACTGGAATAGTTCAGTCCTATGTGTCCCTGAGACCAAGGTTTGGGACAAGCGAGAGATTGGAAAAAATCGGTTTTGTTGCAAGGATAGCGGAGGTGCGGCTATCACATTGGCGTGCTTATTTTTGTTAAATTTGGTTGCGGGAGTAGGATTTGAACCTACGACCTTCAGGTTATGAGCCTGACGAGCTACCGGGCTGCTCCATCCCGCGACACTATGTTTGTGCTAGCGCCTATCGGCTACTTGAGCACGTCTTGGAGTACCTTTTGAGGGGTATTCCAATGTATTTGGACGTTTGTCGCTGTCGCGATTTGGGTCCGAATGTCGATTTTCTCTTGGGCGATTGAGCCTTTGAGACCGGTGGGGCGCGGCATGAGGCGACGTCCCGGGTATTTCCCCGATATCTGGTGTGATGTTGGGGATAGAGATCGTTTAGAGATTGTTGGTATTTATTAGGTTTGGCGGTGACCTACTCTCCCACACCTTAAGATGCAGTACCATCGGCGCAAAGGCACTTAACGGCCGGGTTCGGGATGGATCCGGGTGTTTTGCTCTCGCTATGACCACCAAACCGAATAAATACCAACTCCGACGCTTCAGTGAAGCGCCGGTAATCAATCACGTTGTCCAAGTCTTTCGACTTATGATGTGTATGCTTTGAGTTTGTCAGTAAAATTGCGCTACCGCTTTGCTCGTTGAGCGCTGCGAAGTCTAATTATTACTGGATCAAATCAAGCCTATCGGACCATTAGTACCAGTCAGCTGAGTGCATTGCTGCACTTACACCTCTGGCCTATCGACGTGGTAGTCTTCCACGGTCCTCAGGGAGATCTTGTTTTGAAGGGGGCTTCCCGCTTAGATGCCTTCAGCGGTTATCCTTTCCGATCATAGCTACCCAGCACTGCTATTGGCATAACAACTGGTCCACCAGTGGATCGTTCACCCCGGTCCTCTCGTACTAGGGGCAACTCTTCTCAAATCTCCTACACCCACGGCAGATAGGGACCGAACTGTCTCACGACGTTCTAAACCCAGCTCACGTACCTCTTTAAATGGCGAACAGCCATACCCTTGGGACCTGCTCCAGCCCCAGGATGAGATGAGCCGACATCGAGGTGCCAAACACTGCCGTCGATATGGACTCTTGGGCAGTATCAGCCTGTTATCCCCGGCGTACCTTTTATCCGTTGAGCGATGGCCCTCCCACTTGGGACCACCGGATCACTATGGCCGACTTTCGTCTCTGCTCGACTTGTCAGTCTCGCAGTCAGGCTGGCTTCTGCCATTGCACTCAACGAGCGATTTCCGACCGCTCTGAGCCAACCTTCGCGCGCCTCCGTTACGCTTTAGGAGGCGACCGCCCCAGTCAAACTACCCGCCACGCAGGGTCCCGGATCCGGATAACGGACCGCGGTTAGACATCAAGCAGAATAAGGGTGGTATCTCAAGGGAGGCTCCACCAGAACTGGCGTCCTGGTTTCAAAGCCCACCACCTATCCTGCACATATTGTGCCTGATGCCAGTGCGAAGCTGTAGTGAAGGTGCACGGGGTCTTTCCGTCTAACCGCGGGAAGCCTGCATCTTGACAGGCAATTCAATTTCGCTGAGTCTATGTTGGAGACAGCGGGGAAGTCGTTACGCCATTCGTGCAGGTCGGAACTTACCCGACAAGGAATTTCGCTACCTTAGGACCGTTATAGTTACGGCCGCCGTTTACCTGGGCTTCAATTCAGAGCTCTCACCCCTCCTTTTAACCTTCAGGCACCGGGCAGGCGTCAGACCCTATACGTCGTCTTGCGACTTCGCAGAGCCCTGTGTTTTTAGTAAACAGTCGCCACCCCCTGGTTTGTGCCCCCGACGATCAAACGCCGGGCCTCCTTCTCGCGAACTTACGGAGGTATTTTGCCGAGTTCCTTCAACATAGTTCTCTCAAGCGCCTTGGTATACTCTACCTATCCACCTGTGTCGGTTTAGGGTACGGTCTCATGAAGGGCTATTTCCAGGAACCGTCTTGAATATGCTCCAATCCGATAAGGAACATACGTCGCCACGATCCGTCACATCCTTCTGGCCCAGGAATATTAACCTGGTTCCCATCGACTACGCCTTTCGGCCTCGCCTTAGGGGCCGGCTTACCCTGCTCAGATTAGCTTTAAGCAGGAACCCTTGGATTTTCGGCGAGAGTGTCTCTCACACTCTTTGTCGCTACTCATGTCATCATTCTCACTAGTGATCTCTCCACCGGATGCCTTACAGCCCGGCTTCATCGAAAGCACTTAATCCTGCGCTACCGCTTCGCTACTTGAGCGCGATGCTCAAATATCTAAGCGGCAGAAGAGGACAAGTGCTATGTCACACTACGCTCTGCTACCATGCACTATGTGCATCCTAAACTTCGGCTCATGGCTTGAGCCCCGTTACATCTTCGCCGCAGGACAACTTATTTAGACCAGTGAGCTGTTACGCTATCTTTAAAGGATGGCTGCTTCTAAGCCAACCTCCTGGTTGTTTTGGTCGTCCCACCTGCTTTCCCACTTAGCCATGAATTAGGGGCCTTAGTTGTAGGTCAGGGTTGTTTCCCTCTCCACTACGGACGTTAGCATCCGCAGTGTGTCTGCCATCTAGTACTCCTCGGTATTCGGAGTTTGATTAGGATCAGTAAGGCTGTGGGCCCCCATTACCCATTCAGTGCTCTACCCCCGAGGGTATTCGGATGACGCTCTACCTAAATAGATTTCGCAGAGAACCAGCTATCTCCGAGTTTGATTGGCCTTTCACCCCTAGGCACAACTCATCCCGACCTTTTTCAACAGGTGTGGGTTCGGACCTCCAGTACATGTTACTGTACCTTCATCCTGGTCATGCCTAGATCACTCGGTTTCGGGTCTGATCCATCTAACTCGACGCCCTATTAAGACTCGCTTTCGCTGCGCCTACACCTAACGGCTTAAGCTTGCTAGATAGACCAAGTCGATGACCCATTATACAAAAGGTACGCCGTCAGCTCGCAAGGAGCCTCCGACTGATTGTAGGCGTTCGGTTTCAGGTACTGTTTCACTCCCCTCGTCGGGGTGCTTTTCACCTTTCCCTCACGGTACTGGTTCACTATCGGTCAGTAAGGAGTACTTAGCCTTCGAAGGTGGTCCTCCGATCTTCAGACAGAATTTCACGTGTTCCGCCCTACTTAATACGTCCTATCATGCTTCTCATACGGGACTATCACCCACTATGGTTGTGCTTCCCAACACATTCTGATCACACTCAAGGCTCGGCTGGTCCCCGTTCGCTCGCCGCTACTAGGGGAGTATCAATTGATTTCCTTTCCTCCGGGTACTTAGATGTTTCAGTTCCCCGGGTTTGCTCTTTAAGACCTATGTATTCAGTCAAAAAGTACCTGGTTAAGCAAGATATTGAGTACCCAAGGGTAACAATATCAAACTTTCAGGTGGGTTGCCCCATTCAGAGATCCATGGATCAAAGCTTATTCTCAGCTCCTCATGGCTTATCGCAGAGTATCACGTCTTTCATCGCCTCTTACTGCCAAGGCATTCACCAAACGCCCTTCTCGCGCTTGATTTGATCCAGTAAAAACAAGACTTTATATTTGCGCTACCGCTTACGCTACTTGAGCGCGAGACGATCCCACAAATGGTCATGTAACGAGACACAGACTCGGCATGAGATGTGTCCCTATCTTACCAGTTCAAATGCATACATTTTCCCGCCTCAGTGTTTTCACTGAGACTACTCAGACTTGCGTCTGAGCCGGTACATCTGGGTTAGAGATGTACCTTGGTTAGTGTACTTGACTTGGACAACAATTGCTTTTTCAGGAATGCAGACATCAGGCGTTTCCGGCTAGGAACATCCCAATGCTCGTCACATCCGAAGATGAGACACATAACTGAGGTTTACTGCATACTTACAGCAACCAGCAATGTTGATTGATTAATCTCTATACGATGTCAATTACGGCGGGTCTCCCCGACGCGTCCGATTGGACGGATAAGAACCAAACTGGTGCTTATCGATCAAATCGAAAGGGTATCTGCTTTCTTGCAGAATGGTGGAGCCTAGCGGGATCGAACCGCTGACCTCCTGAATGCAAATCAGGCGCTCTCCCAGCTGAGCTAAGGCCCCAAAAATCGCGCGATCCAGAGGGCCGCTTTCGTGCGCTTTTGTCACCAAAAGCCACTGCCGCTGTCCTTCAAGAGGCACTGTTGTTTCTGACAAATTGCAAGCAATTTGCAGAGTGGTGGGTCGAGGAGGACTTGAACCTCCGACCTCACGCTTATCAGGCGTGCGCTCTAACCACCTGAGCTACCGACCCAGCTGATTTTGCTGCTGCAAAATCGGCGTCGCCCAACAGGCGACTTTCGCAAGAAAGTCTGCCGAAAGGGCAACTTCTCACGGGAACCGGTAGGCTCACGTGTATTTCTGAAGAGATATGAGGACGGTTTGGTTCGTCAATGTGCGATCGGCAAAGGTACCGATCTTATATGCTAAGTGTATCACGAGATCAGCAAGCTGATCTAAGCTAGATACATCCTTAGAAAGGAGGTGATCCAGCCGCAGGTTCCCCTACGGCTACCTTGTTACGACTTCACCCCAGTCGCTGATCCTACCGTGGCCGCCTGCCTCCCGAAGGTTAGCGCAGCGTCGTCAGGTAGAACCAACTCCCATGGTGTGACGGGCGGTGTGTACAAGGCCCGGGAACGTATTCACCGCGTCATGCTGTTACGCGATTACTAGCGATTCCGACTTCATGGGGTCGAGTTGCAGACCCCAATCCGAACTGAGACAGTTTTTTGAGATTAACTCATTGTCACTGCCATTGTAGCACGTGTGTAGCCCAACCCGTAAGGGCCATGAGGACTTGACGTCATCCACACCTTCCTCCCGCTTATCACGGGCAGTTTCCCTAGAGTGCCCAGCCGAACTGCTGGCAACTAAGGATGTGGGTTGCGCTCGTTGCCGGACTTAACCGAACATCTCACGACACGAGCTGACGACAGCCATGCAGCACCTGTCACTGCGTCCCCGAAGGGAACGCCCGATCTCTCGGGTTAGCACAGGATGTCAAGGGTTGGTAAGGTTCTGCGCGTTGCTTCGAATTAAACCACATGCTCCACCGCTTGTGCGGGCCCCCGTCAATTCCTTTGAGTTTTAATCTTGCGACCGTACTCCCCAGGCGGAATGCTTAATCCGTTAGGTGTGTCACCGAATAGCATGCTACCCGACGACTGGCATTCATCGTTTACGGTGTGGACTACCAGGGTATCTAATCCTGTTTGCTCCCCACACTTTCGTACCTCAGCGTCAGTATCGAGCCAGTGAGCCGCCTTCGCCACTGGTGTTCCTCCGAATATCTACGAATTTCACCTCTACACTCGGAATTCCACTCACCTCTCTCGAACTCTAGACTAGGAGTTTATGAGGCAGTTCCAGGGTTGAGCCCTGGGATTTCACCCCATACTTTCTAATCCGCCTACGTACGCTTTACGCCCAGTAATTCCGAACAACGCTAACCCCCTCCGTATTACCGCGGCTGCTGGCACGGAGTTAGCCGGGGTTTCTTTACCAGATACTGTCATTATCATCTCTGGCGAAAGTGCTTTACGACCCTAAGGCCTTCATCACACACGCGGCATGGCTGGATCAGGCTTGCGCCCATTGTCCAAGATTCCCCACTGCTGCCTCCCGTAGGAGTCTGGGCCGTGTCTCAGTCCCAGTGTTGCTGATCATCCTCTAAAACCAGCTATAGATCGTAGACTTGGTGAGCCGTTACCTCACCAACTATCTAATCTAACGCGGGCTAATCCAAATCCGATAAATCTTTCCCCCGAAGGGCGTATACGGTATTACTCTCAGTTTCCCGAGGCTATTCCGTAGATCTGGGTATATTCCCACGCGTTACTAACCCGTCCGCCGCTCACCCGAAGGTGCGCTCGACTTGCATGTGTTAGGCCTGCCGCCAGCGTTCGTTCTGAGCCAGGATCAAACTCTCAAGTTGAAAAGCTGTTACCAGCTTATCCTTGACGTTCGAACCTCTGCACATCTCTGATACTCATGACTGCTTTGGGGGCAAGTCACTATGTCGACCCGGCTAGGAACCAACACGTATCAGAAGTCATCTGTTTGATAACGTGCTTCAGTTTACCAAAGTAAACAAAAGCCGCTACAAACAGTGAAGCTGACATTCTATCATCGGAACCGAAACCCCTAAGAATGCTGATATGCAGACATTTGTTCATCGAATGAACCAAAACCGCCCACATATCTCTTCAGATAGTCACTATGTCAAATAACGCGGAACCATGCATCTCCAGAGACAAAAACAAACCATCCGCGCAAGTCA
>NZ_JBZXVN010000026.1:38134-43159 GCF_058892305.1 Pelagimonas sp. | reverse complement strand
CACTTTGTTCCTAATTCCGTAAAAAACGCGTTCAAGCGTCTTAGACGGCTCTGGCTACGGCTAGGGCCGTTTTTGTTTGCGGTCCTCGGGCGTTTCACGCGGCTCACTTCGTCAAGGGGAGGAAAGGGGGTTGTTTGATGTAATGTTATAACATAACTGTATCGGCAAGTTGACCTGGGCAACAAAAATGAAGGCCAGCACGACACTTTTGGGTCAGAATTTTGGCCCGCCCCGACCCGGAACACCGCAAACAAGAAAAGTTGAATTCGCCATGAAAGACTACGACAGCTCAGATTCCCGCCTTCCCGTGACCGTGTTGTCTGGTTTCCTCGGGGCGGGGAAAACGACTTTGCTCAACCGGGTACTCAACAATCGTGACGGTCGACGCGTGGCAGTGATTGTCAACGATATGTCCGAGGTCAATATCGACGCGGATCTTGTCCGCGAGGGCACCGAGTTGTCGCGCTCAGAAGAGACGCTGGTTGAGATGTCGAATGGGTGCATTTGCTGCACCCTACGGGACGATCTTTTGAAAGAGGTTCGCAGCCTATCCGAAGAGGGGCGCTTTGACTATTTGTTGATTGAATCCACGGGGATATCCGAACCACTTCCAGTCGCGGCCACCTTTGATTTTCGTGATGAAAACGGCGAGAGCCTTTCGGATGTGGCGCGCCTCGATACGATGGTGACGGTTGTTGATGCCGTCAATCTGCTTGAGGATTTCTCGTCCCACGACTTTTTGACGGATCGCGGTGAATCTCTTGGGGATCAGGATGATCGCAGCCTTGTCAGCCTGTTGACTGAACAGATCGAGTTTGCCGATGTGGTGATCTTGAACAAAGTGTCCGACGCCGGACCAGAGCGCAGCAGCAATGCCCACAAAATCATTCGTAGTTTGAATGCCGATGCCAAGATCATTGAAACCGACCATTCGGACGTTCCCGCCAATGCGATTTTGGACACCGGGTTGTTTGATTTCGACACGGCGCATGAACATCCAATGTGGGCCAAAGAGCTTTATGGCTTTGCCAATCACACGCCAGAAGACGAGGAATACGGTATCACGTCTTTTGTGTTCCACGCCCGCGCGCCGTTTGATCCGCAAAAACTCCACGCAGTGTTGACCGGAGAACTGCCCGGCACAATCCGCGCCAAGGGGCATTTTTGGATCGCAACGCAGCCCGAATGGGCGGCGGAATTTAGCTTGGCCGGGGCCTTGTCGTCGGTCAAAGCCTTGGGGTTTTGGTGGGCTGCGGTCCCTCAAGAACGGCTGCCAAGCCATCCACAGGCACAGGCCGAAATTGCCCGTAATTGGGCCGAACCATGGGGGGATCGCCGTCAGGAAATCGTCTTTATTGGGGCCGGCTTGGACCGCGAAACTATTTCGGCCCGGCTGAATGCGGCTTTGATGGATGCGGATGAATTCACCCCGCAAGACTGGGCTGGTATGGCCGATCCATTCCCGCGTTGGGGCCAAGGTTCATGAGTGGGGCAACCCTTCACCGATTTGCCCAATCTCTCCCGAACGGGGTGCATATTGGGGATCAATCCACGGCCCTTAGTGCCATTCAAGACCCGGGGTGCGCCGCCGCGATCTGGCAACGCCAGCCCTTAGTGTCTTTTCAAAACTGGATTGATACGTTGGACCCTGATCGGCTTCCTACCGCCCGTATTGTTCTGCGCCCTGATCGGGTGCACGAGGCCATGAGCGCAATTTGTGATGACGCCAAAACGCCCAATGGGGCGGAGCGGGCGCGGTTGATTGACGATATTGCCGCGCTTGCAACGATGTTTGCCGAGGTGACATCGGCGCGCAATTTGCGCTTGCGTTTGGACGCGGTGACAACAAATGCCTGCCGGAAATTTCACGTTGATGCGATCCGCGCTCGGCTTGTCTGCACTTATCGAGGCACTGGAACGCAATATGGCAGGGCGACACCGGGCAAGGATCCAACTCGTATTTTTACGACCCCCACAGGTGCGCCGATTGTGCTGCGTGGACATAAATGGCCAGAGCAGCCGCGCGCCAACCTTTTGCATCGCTCGCCACCGATTGCAGGCACAGGCGAAACCCGACTTTTGCTTGTTCTTGATGAACTGTCAGATCACGAGGTCGCGATCTGACTATGCGCAGCTTTCACAGGCGTAAGAGATCCGTTTGGCAGCCCTCTTGCTGAGCGGACTATTGTGGGAACCCGCCGGTTCCCTGGGCGCAAGCCTTTGTTATTTAGACCATACATCGGCTGAAAACTCATCTTCCACACCCAGATTTCGACATCCATCAGGTCATCCGCCAAAAAGTCCCTGCGCCTATTCCTGCTCCTGTATGGTCCGGACTTTGTGTCTATTCCTTGGGGGGACGATAGATAGGTGTTGCCGCACAAGGTGTTTTGCTCTTACATCTTAAAACAAGTAGCTAGCACACGAAGCTGCGTTTTTTTAATCGTTTTTTTAGCGGTTTTTTTGGACCAATTACATCGGGGGAGGGAACCAAATGGTTACTTCATTGGACACGGGCGATTTTGCATTTGTCGGTTATAACTTTGACGCACCGGACGATTTCGCCATCGTCTTACTTGTTGATATAACGGCACCTCTCACTGTCTATTTCACAGATGATGAATGGAACGGTAGCGCCTTTAACACGGGCGAAACCACGATGACCTGGACAACGCCAGCCTCTTTGGCGGCCGGGACCGTGATCACCTTTACCAACCTGTCTGTGTCGCCAACGGTCTCAAGTGGCCATGGCTCCGTCAGCGGAACTTTGAGTTTGTCATCAGCTGGCGACTCGAT
The DNA here is from genome assembly GCF_058892305.1 of Pelagimonas sp. Taxonomy (NCBI): domain Bacteria; kingdom Pseudomonadati; phylum Pseudomonadota; class Alphaproteobacteria; order Rhodobacterales; family Roseobacteraceae; genus Pelagimonas; species Pelagimonas sp. The sequence goes on along the minus strand of NZ_JBZXVN010000026.1, from coordinate 40,363 downwards.
ACTTGCCTATCAGGGCAGCTTTGGCACACCTTCGCGCTTTATTTCGGGCTTTGCGACGGATGAACTGGGTTTTGCGCATTCTTCGGGCACCCTAAGCGGGACCGGTTTGGTTGTTGGCCAAACGGCCATCGAAACCGGTCTGGCCGTAAACAACAGTGTAGATGGCGGCGTCTATTCTGGGGCGCGCGATTCCGGCGCGACATTCGAAGATTATGCGGCGGCGGTGAACACCATCGCCAATTGGACACTCCATACCACTGATGGAACGTTAGCTCTCCCATTTAACACCACGGCGTTTACCACCGGTGGTGCGGACACAACCGCACCGCTTCTGTCGTCCTTGTCGCCGACGGATGGTGCCCTCAACGTTGGGTTGAATTCGAACCTCGTTCTTGGGTTCAACGAAGATGTGCAAGTCGGCACGGGTACAATCACCATCCGCAGAACTGACGACAACAGTGTTTTCGAGACGATCAGCGTTCCAAGCGGCGCGGTTTCTGCGTCGGGCACGCAGGTCACGATTAACCCCACTGGGACATTCGAAACCGCCACCCGCTATCATATCGAGGTCAGCAGCAATGCGATTACCGACACATCGGGCAATGCCTATGTCGGTATCAGTAACGCGCAAGATTTCAATTTCTCGACGGTATTGCCAAGCATTTCAGCGGCTCCGGCCCTAAGCGCCGGGTCGATTGCCTTCACCGGGTTCAACACTGATGGCAACGCCGATGATTTCGCCATCGTGGTGTTGGAAGAGTTGGACGGATCAGTAAACCCATTCCAGATTTACTTTACTGACCAGACGTGGAATGGTTCGGCTCTTGCGACCGGATCTGATGGAACCTTGATCTGGACCGTTGATGAACTCATCCCGGCCGGGACAGTGGTCAATTTCAACGACATAGGCTCCGAAGCAACCCTAAACACCTCCAACTTTGGTGTGACCCATGGGTTTGTGTCGCGCGATGAATCCTTCTCACCTGCGTCCGCAGGCGATGTTGTTCTCGCCTACACAGGGACACTAGAGTCGCCGGGCACCTTTCTGGCCGGTTTCGCAACAGACACCTTAGGTTTCACTCAAAGCGGCGGCACGCTGAGCGGGACGGGCCTTGTCGAAGGTGTCACAGCGGCCAACTTTGGCGCGCTTGAGGACGGCTTGGATGGTGCAAGCTATACCGGGGACCGCACAACCGAAGCGACATTTGCCGAATACCTCGACAATTTGAACTCTGTGTCTATCGGCAATTACACCACGGTCAACGGTGTCGGTGATGGGGAAACATTGTCGCCGTTCACCTCGACCACGTTTTCTGTTGCGGGCCCGGATGTCACCCCGCCCGGTCTCTTGTCTGTGACCCCATCGGATGGCACCGCATCCGTCACCGTTGGCTCAAATCTGACCATAACGTTCAACGAAGACGTTCAGGTCGGCACGGGCAACATAACCATCTACTCAGGCGTTGATAATTCAGTTGTCGCGCAAATTGATGTGACCTCAGGCCAAGTCTCCGTTTCTGGGGCCACGGTGACCATCAATCCAACCAATGACCTTGATGTTGCTCAGCCCTATTATGTTCAAATCGACTCTGGTGCGATTGAAGACACCGCCGGGAACGATTTTGGCGGAATTTCCAACACCACTGATTGGAACTTTTCAACCGAACTGCCGGCGCTAAGCACACCGAGCCTCTCGGCCGGGGCGATTGCCTTCACCGGGTTGAACGTGGATGGCAACGAAGATCTCTCCTTTGTTGTTCTCGAAGATCTGAATGGGGCCTCGAACCCGTTTCAGGTCTACTTTACCGATAATGAATGGACGGGGACCGCGTTTAACGTAGATGCGGGAACGATTACCTGGACAGTGACAAGCGATATTGCCGCCGGGACGGTCGTCACCTTTAGCAATGTACGTGATGGCGATGTCGCCGGGTATGGGGCCTCTGTCGGGTTGATTCAGGAAACGAATTCCTTTGATATCAATAGCGCGGGCGATGTCATTTTTGCCTATGTTGGCACCCAGAATGCGCCGACGAGTACCCAGTTCCTAGCGGGTATTGCCACCGATGAACTTGGGTTCGGATATAACCCCGGTGGGCTGACCAATACTGGGCTTGTTGCCGGGTCAACCGCAATTAGCCTGTCTAACGGAAGCACATCCCCCGATGGCGCAGCCTATACCGGAACACGCGATAACCTCACCTCGATTGCCAATTACGCGTCTCAGGT
>NZ_JBZXVN010000026.1:37826-38032 GCF_058892305.1 Pelagimonas sp. | reverse complement strand
GCGGGTGTCGGCGCTGGTGTGACCGAAACGCTTGTCGATGCCACGACGATCACCCTTGTCGGCACGGCGGCGGACATCAACACCTATCTCGGCACGGCGAGCAACATCCAATACACCGGTGCGCTCAACGCGTCGGGCAACGATCAGGCGACGATCACGATCAACGCCAACGACGGCTCCGTCAATCCGCTCTTGGCGACGGTGAA
>NZ_JBZXVN010000026.1:0-37811 GCF_058892305.1 Pelagimonas sp. | reverse complement strand
GTCGACATCACGGATGTGGTCGATGTCATAACGGACGGGTCCGCCGATGTGACCCTTGATGGCACAGGTGGCGCCGACGACATGAACGCAGGTGCAGGCCATGATATTGTCAACGGCGGTGCGGGTGATGATACAATCCGCGGTGGCGAGGGGAACGACACTGTTGTTGCTGGCGATGGTGACGACATCGTTGCAGGCAACGACGGGCGCGACATTTTGCAAGGGCTAGCAGGCAGTGACACCATGTATGGCGGTCAGGGTAATGACCGTATGTCAGGGGGCGATGACAATGATCTGCTTTCTGGCGGCGATGGCAACGACCGCGCCTATGGCAATGATGGCAATGACACGTTGATCGGAGACGGTGGCAGTGACACGCTGTCAGGTGGCAATGACGACGATGAAATCCATGGTGGTGCCGGTCATGACTCCTTGCGCGGTGTCCATGGTGAAGATGTTATTTACGGCGGTGAAGGCCGCGATACGATCACCGGCAACGCTGGCAGTGATACGCTGTATGGCCAGGGCGGCAATGATCGCGTCTTTGGCGGTACCGGTGATGACACTGTGGATGGTGGAGCCGGGCGTGACTATCTTGGCGGTGGTCTTGGTGCCGACGTCTTTGTCTTTGCCAGTACCAGCGACAGCCCAGACGGTGTTGAGCGGGATACAATTGCGGACTTTGAACACGGGATCGACCACGTCGATCTGAGCGGTTTTGGTCTTGGTCTAAGCTTCATTGGCAACGGGGGGTTCACCTCGACCGCTGGTGAAATTCGCTACGATGACACAATCGGCCGATTGTCTTTGGACACGGATGGTGACGGGGTGGCCGACGTGTCGGTCGATCTTGAAGGCGTGCCGACATTTGATGCGGGTGACCTCATTTTGTGAGGCGACTAGGCCTCAATGAGCGATGACCAAAGATTTGCGTTGTCGCGAGGAAAAGTGCGTTCCGCCCTTCCTTTTTGGAGGGGCGGTTTCATTTTAAGGCGGGCAATCTGTGTCTTGATCGTTCGAAACCGGTTGGCCGCTTGACCCGGTGCTCGCTTCTACGCACGCAATGGCGGCACTTGGCACATGCTTCCTATTGAGAATAGGCGCCAACAAACAGCGGATTAGACGCGCCTAACAACAGGTTTCACCAAAGAAAAAGGCGGGGTTTCCCCCGCCTTTGTCGTTTAGCCCAATGCGTCGTTACAGCGTTTGCAAGTGCCCGGATGGGCATGTCGCCCAACATCGGGAAGGATCTTCCAGCAGCGCTGGCATTTCTCACCCTCGGCCTTTTCAAACACCACACCCACGCCTTCGGTTTCCGGCAGACGGAAGGCTTCGGCGGGTTGCGGATCACCGGTAAGCGAGATTGCCGAGGTGATGCAGATGTCGTCAAAGGGCAGCGATTTCAGCGCGGCCAAGGTGTCGGCGTCACGCACATGCACAACCGGCGCGGCCTCAAGCGAGGCCCCGATCACCTTGTCGGTCCGCTGAACCTCAAGCGCGGCGGTCACAACGCGGCGCACTTTGCGCACTTCGGCCCATTTGGCCGCCAGAGGTTCGTCCAGCCAATCTTTGGGCGTGTCAGGCATATCGATCAAATGGACCGAGCTGTCATCGCCGGGGAAACGTTCGAGCCAAACCTCTTCCATCGTGAACACAAGGATCGGTGCGAGCCATGTGGTCAGGCGATGGAACAGGATGTCGAGAACGGTGCGGCAGGCGCGGGCGCGTTCGCTATCGCCATCGCAATAGAGCGCATCCTTGCGCACATCGAAATAGAAGCTCGACAGATCGACAGTGGCAAAGTTGAAGACCGTCGAAAAGACGCCTTGGAAATCGAACTCAGAATAGCCCTTGCGGACTTGATGATCGATCTCGGCCAGACGATGCAGAACCCAACGTTCCAGCTCGGGCATGTCTTCGACGGCAACACGTTGATCTTCGGTGAAATCACCCAAAGCGCCAAGCATATAGCGCATAGTATTGCGCAAACGGCGATAGCTATCGGCAACACCCTTAAGGATTTCCGGGCCGATACGCTGATCAACCATATAGTCGGTCTGGGCCACCCAAAGGCGCAGGATATCCGCGCCGTATTGTTGGACAACCTTTTCCGGCACAATGGTGTTGCCCAATGATTTGGACATCTTGTTGCCCTTCTCATCAAGCGTGAACCCATGGGTCACAACGTTGCGATAAGGCGCGCGACCCAAGGTGCCACAGGCCTGCAACAGCGATGAATGGAACCAACCGCGGTGCTGGTCAGTGCCTTCCATGTAGACATCGGCGATGCCGTCTTCGGTGCCGTCTTCGCGATCGCGCAGAACAAAGGCATGGGTGGTGCCGCTGTCGAACCACACATCAAGAACGTCAAACACCTGATCATAGTCATCCGGGTTCACGTCATCGCCAAGGAAGCGTTCTTTGGCCCCATCGACATACCAGCAATCCGCGCCTTCAACCTCAAACGCCTCGGCGATACGGGCATTCACGGCGTCATTGCGCAACAGGAAATCGGGATCAGTGGGCAAGAGCCCCTTTTTGGTGAAGCAAGTGAGCGGAACGCCCCAGGCACGTTGACGTGAAAGCACCCAATCGGGGCGCGCTTCGATCATAGAATACAACCGGTTGCGCCCGGTTTGCGGGAACCATTTCACCAGCGCGTCGATAGATGTCAGTGCGCGTTCACGGATGGTTTTACCATGGGTATCAAGGCCATCGCCAACTTCGCGGTCAACGCTGGCAAACCATTGTGGGGTGTTGCGATAGATGATCGGGGCCTTGGAGCGCCAGCTATGTGGGTAGCTATGCGACACGCGGCCACGGGCGATGATGCCACCGGCCTCGACAAGCTTGGCGATGACGGCATTGTTGGCTTTGCCCTCTTTGCCCTTTTTGTCGATGATGCGCAGATCGGCAAAGAACGGCACATGCGGCAGGAATTCGGATTCCTCACCGACGTTATGGGTCATGCGGTCAAGCCAGTTGCGCGCAACAAAGCATTCATAGTCTTCTTGACCATGGCTTGGGGCGGTGTGGACGAAACCTGTACCGGCTTCGTCGGTGACATGCTCGCCGTCGATCATTGGCACGTCGTAGTCCCAGAAGCCGTTTGCGCCCTCAACACCATTAAACGGGTGGGCGAGGGTGAGGCCATCAAGTTCATCTGCGGTCACATCACGGACGCGTTTGTATTGACCATCTTCTAGGCGGGCAGCAGTAAACACGCTTTCGGCCAAAGTGTCGGCAAGGATATATGTGTCACCAACCGCGCACCAGCATTCGTCCGGTGTTCCTGTGACTTCGTACAGCCCATAGGCAATGCCCTTGCCAAAGGCGACGGCCTTGTTCGATGGGATTGTCCATGGTGTCGTGGTCCAGATGACCACGCGCGCCCCGGCCAGATCGCCAGATCCGTTTTGGGTTTTGAATGGCACCCAGATCGTGTGGCTTTTGTGGTCATGATATTCGACCTCGGCCTCGGCCAATGCGGTCTTTTCAACCGGCGACCACATGACGGGTTTCGAGCCCTGATAAAGCGTGCCGTTCATCAGGAACTTCATGAACTCCTCGGCGATCACCCGTTCGGCGTGGAAATTCATCGTCAGATAGGGATCGGCCCAATTGCCGGTGATGCCGAGACGCTTGAATTCGTCACGCTGAACATCAACCCAGCCCTCGGCGAATTTGCGGCATTCCTGACGGAAATCAACAACGTTGACGTCGTCTTTGTTCTTGCCCTTTTTGCGGTACTGCTCTTCGATCTTCCACTCGATGGGCAAGCCGTGACAATCCCAACCCGGCACATAGCGCGCGTCAAACCCCATCATTTGATGGCTGCGCACGATCATGTCTTTGATGGTTTTGTTGAGCGCGTGACCGATATGCAGGTGGCCGTTGGCATAGGGGGGACCATCGTGAAGCGTGAATGGCTTGCGCCCTTCCTTTTCACGTAGGCGGTCGTAAACTCCGATCTCGGCCCAGCGTTCCAACCATGCAGGTTCGCGCTTGGGAAGACCCGCGCGCATGGGGAAATCGGTTTTAGGCAGGTTCAGGGTCTGTTTGTACTCAGGAGTATCTTGAGCGGTATCTTTAGGCGTATCGGCGCACATGAGGGGCGTCCTTGGACTGATTTATCAGGAAATAAGGAGAGGCGGCGCGGTGTTCCATACGCCTTGTCCCGGCAGCTCGCGTTCAGAGCGCCGGGTAAATAATTCGAATGATGATTGCGACGGTGTACATCATGAGGGCGGTATAACTCCGGGAATGTCATAGGTAAAGCGGCGAAGCTGCCCTGCTGCACTTCGTCCAATTCGACGGCAGTTTTCGCCTTAGGGGGGATGGGGTTCTCTGGCGCAGCGGCCTAGAGTTGATTTAAGGTTGGATTGGATGTCGCATGTTTGTATTGCCAATGGCCGCAATGGTTTGTTTGGCGATAAATCGTTCTGTCTGTGTTGAAAACAAAGCTCTCTGACTCCCAGCAAATCTAAGCCCGAGAGTCAGCTTGCCAACATGGGGCAGTCGATACCTCTCGAGCGGATCGTTTCCGCAAGAGTTGATGCAGGCAGGCCTTTTATCGCGAGTTGACGACTTATTGCGCAGCGCTCTGCTGAATGCGACCTGTGCACGACTAGCTTTACCATGCGGATTGAAGAAGTCGGGGTTTCCAACGTTCTGGTTTATGGGACGGAAACGGTGCCCATCAAAGTCACTTGCAACTGTTTTGGCGAAAACAAGCCCCAGATTTTTCCCGAGCAATTGCTGGTAGATAAATGTTTGGGTTGCGTTTATGGCATGGTTCGAGATTGCGAGCAAAGATCGCCAGCGCCCGCAGGTCGTTGCCGGAATGAAAAATAGATTTCAAGTGAGTGAATAAAACAATGCGTATAAGTGGATTGACTGTTTCGATCATGGCGGCCCTTGCCGTGTCAGGCTGTGTTGAACAAGAGGCACCCGCTGCACCAACAAAACTTAGCCCTGAGGTGAAGCTCACGGCAAAGGGGAAATCTCTGCCGGTAGAGCGGATCGTTGCTGTTAAACTGCAACCTCTGGTTGGTGCCACTGATGCGCGCAAGAGTGTTCCTATTCACACGGCGGTTTGTGAACTCAAATCCGACACGTTCAAAGCGCATGTCGAACGGTCCGGATTTGTGAATCTGCCTGTATACGGAGCGAACACTCCTCCCCTACAAGTGAGCTGTTCCCATATGGGGCATAGTGAGACACGGACATATCGACCGATTAAAACCGGAACACCTGGCGGTGGCTTTGATTGGGGATATGGGGCAATTTTCATCGAAGTCACAGGAGTAGCACGGCACGATCCGCTTGTTGTACGCTAAGCTCTGACATCCGGCAGAATGGTTATGGGATGGGCAATGGAGATTCCCGATGGTGGCTATACCTCCTCGTTTTGAGATCACTCGTTCTGAGATCGAGCGTGTCGTCGCCGCATTTTATGAGGTGGTGCGTGTGCATCCGGGATTGGGGCCGGTTTTTGCGATGCATGTGACAGATTGGCCCAGCCACGAGGCGAAAATCGCCGGGTTTTGGGCCAATGCGATCCTGCATGAACGTAGTTATGATGGCAATCCGCTGGCGGTGCATCGGCAGGCGGGAAATGTGCGCCCCGGCATGTTTGATGCATGGTTAGGGTTATTTGACAGTGTGTTGAAGCGAGAATTGCGTCCTGATCAGGCCGCGGCATGGTCGATGCTAGCACATCGTATCGGGCGATCTTTGCGGGCCGGTGTTGTCGAGAAACAAACCGGACCCGGCGGCGTGCCGATCCTGCGCTAGGCTACCAAATATCTGGGCGGGCAAGCATCAGCCACAAGATGCCCGCAACAGCGAAAAACGCCGGAAACCCGCAGGCAAACCAGATGCGGAAAAGTTTGAAATAACGCGGCGGCAGGGTGATACCGGTTGTGGCACAGGTGCGGGCGATGTCGCGCAACTGGATTTGGATCCAGACCACCGGCAGCCAAAACACCCCTGTCACCAGATAGAGTGCAAGCGAAAGGAGAATCCAGCCTTCGCTCATGTCCCAACCCACCGCATGGGCGAGCAGCCAGCCGGTAATCGGTTGGAGCACAACGGCGGTGGCGGTGAAAAGCGTATCGGCCAAAACCACGGTTCCGGCGACATGGGCGATGAGTTTGGCGTCGCGGGTCAGATGCGCCATCAGCATGAAAAACGCGATTCCCGCGCCGGTGCCAAATAAAACGGCCGCGCCGACAATATGCATCCAGCGCAGAGCCAGTTCATAAAGCATCAGCGTTCCTCCAACAGCGCCCAAGTGACGAGGGCCAAGACCAGCGCCGGGGCGATTTTGGCCAAGGGGCCAAGGGGATCAAGCCACATTGCCGGTGTGACAAGGGTGCCAAGCCCCAGATAGATCAAACAGACTGCGATCATACCGAGGCAGGCGCGTTGTGCCCAAGGCCGCCAAAGCAGCGCCACCGCCAAGGCCATATCGACCAAAGACCAAAACACCACCGAGGCGCGGGCCATGCCTTCACCCCATCCCTGCGCGGTCAATTGCGCGGCGGCACGGTCAAGGCTGACAAGCCCCATCACCCCGGAAAACACCCAGAACAGCGCAAGAACCGCAACGCAAATCGGCATGAGAAGCGCCATGCGTGCCTGAAGCCGGTGCTCGGGACCTAGCTTCAGGTTTTGCAGAATGTTGGACATGTCCGGCAAAGGGCGATCAAGGGCGCTCCACGGGGCCGGATTACCTGTCACATCATAGCGCAATACCTGTGTTGCTGTGCTGCGCAATGGGCTGCGCCACCCCAAGTGGCCAAGCCTATCCGCCGCCCATCCGGTCGCGCCAAGCATCCAATTCGGGGCAACCCACTCACGCCGAGCCGGAGTGAACCCTAGGGCCGCGCGGTGTCCGGCAATGATATCGCGCAGGGATTGCGGGGTGGTTTCAACCAGATCGAAGATTTGGCCGGTTGGCACCTGTCCGGAAACGGCCTTTGCCACGGCATCGCCAACATCGGTTGCGCTGACGCATTGCATTTGAGCATTGGGGAGCGCGAGAGGTTGGAGGAAAGGCACCGCCGCCAATAATCGCACCAAAGCCGTGCCGCCATAGGCCCCTTGGGCCAGAACCAATCCGGGTCGAAACACCACAGTCCGCGCACCAGACGCCAAAAGCGCGGCATCACCGCGGGCCTTGGATGCGAGGAAAACCAAAGGGTTATTAGCATCGGCCCCGATGGCGGAAATCTGAACGACCAAGATGTCACTTTGTTTCGCCGCTTGTGCCATAGCCGCCAACGCATGGTGGTGCAGGGCTTCTAGGCTGTCGCGCGCGCCATCCTGAAGCGCCCCGGCGCAATTGACCACAACGTCGACTCCGTCCAAGGGGGCGGTCCAATCATCCGAGGCGGTCAGTTGCGCCATATCAAGAGCAACAAAAGGCAAGCCGGGCACGCGCTTTGCGGCGGCGTTTGGGTCACGACCGGCGGCACGCACCGAGTGGCCAGCACGGCCCAGTGCGGCGCAAACTTCGGCCCCGATTAATCCATAAGCCCCCAGAACCAGAATGGTTTTAGGGGAGGCCTTAACAGGGGCCGCCGACAAGGCCGAGCCCCCGCATCAAATGCAACAGGCCAATGGCAACAACCATAAGGCAGAGCCAGATGTTGGTTTTTGCGCCGATCTCTAGATCGCGTGCTTTGAACGTGCCCACGCCGCCAAGCGCCATGGCGATACCGCCCAAACACAGCGCGGCAAAGTCGACATGGGTACAACTTATTTGCCCATTGATCTCGGCGCTGCCGGTCGAGGAAAACCGCAACACAAACCCCAAAACCGCGACCAAAAGGGCGGTTTTCGTCAGGGGTGTCAGCTCCTGCCATTTCATTTTGCTCTCCATTTCAGCAAGCGCGCGCTTGTACGCATATCATGCCAACCCACTGGCGGCGTCAAGCACCCCAATCGCCGCGACATCTGCGCCCTGCGGCGCTGCGTCCCTTGCGTATCGCAATGTAGCGGCGTTTTCTGCGGCTACATAAATCTATGTTTCTGGGCGGGTTATCGGGGCCATGAGCGGCCAATTGAATATAGCAATTATTGGGGCCGGGATCGGCGGGCTTGCCCTTGCGGCGGCTTTGGCGACACGCGACCATCGCGTCCGGGTTTTTGACCGGTTTGACGCGCCTGCGCCCGTCGGGTCAGGGTTGGTTATCCAACCCGTCGGTCAGCAGGTGTTGCACGATCTTGGTGTCGGGGATGAGGCCGAAGCACTTGGCAAAAAGCTATTCCGAATGTTGGGAACCGAGGCGGCGCAGGATCGGGTGGTTCTAGACGTCACCTATGATGCGCCTGCTTTGCCGCGGTTTGGCCTTGCCATTCACCGCGCTGCATTATTCACCTGTCTGTTACGGGCCGCGGAGCGGGCCGGGGCCGAGCTTGTCGCAGGGCAAGAAATCACCGGGGTGGGGCACGGCATGGTTGAAAGCGCAGACCAGAGCCATGGCCCGTTTGACCTGATCGTTGATGCCTCTGGGGCCGGGTCAGTTTTGTCGCCAATCAAAGCGCGCGGGCTTGGATACGGGGCGCTTTGGGCCACGGTGGATTGGCCTGCGGATACAGGTTTGCCGGTGGATGAGCTGCGCCAGCGCTATAAACAGGCGCGCCATATGGTTGGCGTCTTGCCGATTGGGCAAATGGACCACCAGAACAGCACGCAAAAGGCGGCGATCTTTTGGTCGCTTCCGGCGCGCGATTACAATGTCTGGCGGGCCCGTGGCTTGGCGCAATGGAAGGAAGAGGCCGCGGCGCTTTGGCCCGATTTTACGCCGTTCTCCAACCAGATTGAGCATGTGGATCAGATGACCATGGCGCGTTATGCCCATGGCACCCTGATGCGCCCCTATACCCGTGATGTCGTGTTCATTGGTGACGCGGCTCATCGTGCCAGCCCACAATTGGGACAGGGGGCGAATATGGCGCTTTTGGATGCGTGGTCTTTGGCAGAGGCGGTGGGCAGTGCCAATGGCGATATGGCCAAGGCGGCCCGAACCTATGCCCAAGCGCGGCGTTGGCATGTTCAGGCCTATCAGGCGATGAGCAAAGCATTTACGCCAATGTATCAATCCAATAGCCGGATCTTGCCGGTACTACGTGATCGGGTCTTGGCACCGATCGCAATGCATCCGCGCATGCGGCGGATGTTAACCCGGCTGGTTTGTGGTGACCTGTTACCGCCGGCACAATAGCGTATCCTGCCAACGCAGCATGACGCGCAAAGTGATGCCAATGATACCAAGGACAATCCAGAACACTTGAATCAACGCCGAGGCGAGATTGAATTCATGGCTCAGGCTTATCAAAACCAAAGTGGCGGCACAGGTGTTAAAGGCAAAATAGCGGATGCTTTCACTGCTGAGAATACGCAGAGTCAGGCAGGTGTAGACGCAGACATAGGCTGCAAACCCCAACACGCCGACAAGTCTATAGAGGGCGTCCGCGTCGGACACAGTGTAAAAATCGGCCATTTCTGACCTCCGATAAAATGAAATGTGAGTCGTTCTAAATCCTATCGATGACCCTAAGTCAGCAAAGGTTACTGGCACAGTCACGTATTCCTGACCCTTGGTTAAAGGGGGCGGTTAGATGTGAAAAAGCGACCCAACGCCAAAGGCAATCCCGGCGGCAACCGAGCCAATTGCCAGAGTTTCCACCCCAGATCGCCACCATGGGCTTAGCGACCAACGGCTTTTGAGCGTTCCAATGCCAAAGAATCCGATCAGAGTGAGGACAACCGAAGCCGGAAAGGCCGAAGCCAGCCCAAGCAGGAACGGCAAGAGCGGGATCAACCCGGCGATCAAGAAAGCGCCAAAGGTCACGAGAGCGGCGCGCATCGGGTGCGGGTCAACCGAGGCCAATCCATATTCCCCTTCAAGCATGGTTGCGATCCATGTCTCGCGACTGGCGGCGAGCTGATCGACGGCTTCGTCCAAGGTTTGTCCAGACAGACCCTTTTGCGCCAGAATGCTGCGCAATTCACGGCGCTCGCCCTCTGGGTCAACCCGGATATGGCGTTCTTCAACGGCCCGTAGGCGTTTGATGTCATCAAGTTCGGCCTTGGTTGCGGAATAGTTGCCCGCCGCCATGGAAAACCCGTCGGCCAGCACATTCGCCACCCCGAGGGCTACGATGACATAGGGGGACAATCCAGCTCCGGCCACTCCTGCCACGATGGCAAAGGTGGTGATTGATCCGTCAATTGCCCCGTACACAATGTCGCGCAAATCGCCCCGGCCCGGTGGTTGCGCCAAACGGGCGTCAATCTCGGCCTGTGAGTGGCCATGTTCCAGTGTCGGCGGTTTGCTGGGCATGAAGATCATCCTTGGCTAGGGGCAAAACCCCATGGCACCGTGGCATTCTCAATGTCGGGCAACCATGCGCTGGATCAATCCAGCCGATCAATTTCGGGGTCTGTGTTCGGGTCGGGAACAGGGTCTGGTTCGTCGGAGTCTTTGTCCGGGTCGTCCGTGCGCAATTGCACCCAGCGGTTCAACCAGGCCAAACCGGCCAATGACAGCCCGAGAAGGAGGAAGGAAAACACCCGCGTCAGCCCCTGTAGCCCAGAAATGTCGATCAAAAACACCTTGGCGACGGCAAGGCCGATGACCACGACACCTGCCTGACGCAGGCGGTCCGATTGACGGGCCAAAGCCTGATAAAACAGTGCTGCACCGGTGAGCAAAAGGGCAACGGTGTAGCTGTATAGCTCGGGCTGAGTGACGCCAAAGGGCATCGGCATCTGGTCAGACTCGCGCCAAAAATGCCGGATCGTCAAAACGGCCCAATAAGCGGCCATAGCGATGGACAGTGTGGCAAAACCGATGCGCAGCTTTCGCTGTTTGGTCGGCAGGCGCAAAGCCCCAAACCCAAGCGCCAGAGTTGGGATCAAATAAGAGGGGATCAACGTATTGAACAACGGCGGGCCAGCCACTTTTTGACCGGTGAACATATGGGCAAACAGCGGGCTGACAACACTTGCGCCAAGGGCCAGCATGCCAAGGGCGAAAAGCGCATAGATGGTGGCCAAGGTCATGCGCATCCAGCGCATTTTACCACCAAGTTCCATCCGCATCACTTGCGCCAGAACTAGGCCGATCCAGATCGTGGCATGTAGTCCAAATTCCCAATGCAGGCTGTCATTTCCGCGCCCGACCAAGGCCTCAAGCACATGATAAAGGGTCAAGCTTAGGGTCATGCCAGCAACCGAAAGGGCGGCGCTTTCCAAAAACACTTTGGAGCGGGGCCGGTCCAATAGGGCGATCACAAAGTAACCGGCGACAAGCGCGGCGGTTGTGCCCCCGTAGGCGGCGAGCATCTGTAAAACGGGGGCGTAAAATGCCCAATCCAGACCGGGGTCAATCACCAAGCGATAGCCGAGCGCGATAATCCCCGCTGAAATATAGACCCCCATGAGGGGCAAGTTGAACCGACGGTCAAGAACGGCCGCCGCCAATACCGTTGCAGCAAGGGCGAGGGTTAGGGCCGCGTCAAACAGCACGACACCCACAGCAAAGGCCAAACACGCCAACGCCGAGATCACCGCAAGCGAGGTCTGGGTTTTGTCAGAGGCGTCGGCTTTGGCGAATTGTGTGGCGAAAAGGGTCATCAACGCCGCAAGGCCCAGCGCATGAAAGGCCCAAGGCCATGCCCCGATTGATGTTATGGGCTGCCACGTTATTTCCAAGGCCAAACCTGCCAAGGGGGCCAAAAGCACCGCACCAGCGGCCCAGAAGGTGGCAAACCGCTCGGTTTTTAAGCTGTGCCACGCCGCCAAAACGCTTGGCACAATCGCTGCAATCAGCGCCCAAGTGATATCCATCGGCAGGCGGGTTTCGGTTTGCCCCTCTTTGGCGGCCAAACCGGCGCTGAGGTCCTGTAGGACAAGGTAAGTGGTATCCCACGATCCAAGCAGTGCCAAAAGGGTCAAAGCCGGGGCAAGCGCATGGTCTTGGATCGCCGGTGCAGGGCGCGCCCAGACAGTGAACAGAGCGGTCAAGCCCGAGGCAAGGCATAGGTTGAGCCAGAAATTGCCGCTACTGTCCATCGCTGTGACAAACAGGATGGCACAGCAGGTCAGGCTCATGACACCGGATAGGCGGGCGGGGAAAATGGGCCAGCGGCTGGTTTTGCTACGGGTGACAGACCCATAGAGCGCTTCGAGTGCACAGGCCCCTTGATGATCCGGCATCACTCCGCGGGCAGGGATCAGAACGACCAAAATCACCAACACGACCGCGAACCCAGCATAGGCCGCAGAGAGGGACGCAGACCCCGTTTCGCCAAACCACAATAGGCCACCCGCTACCGTGCCACACACAAGTGCCAAAACACTTACCCAAGCCCAGCGTTTGACGGTGTCAATCGCAAGGCCAAGCCCGACCATCAGAGCGAAATAGACAAAGAGCCATTCCGGCCTGTCGCTGCTTCCACCGACAAGGAACGGAGCCGCAATGCCGCCGATCACACCGATGGCAGCCAACAAAGCCCCGTGAAACCAGCCCAAAATCATCGCCCCGATCGCCACGCAAAATAGCGCGAACAAGGCGGTGCTCGGATCAATCATATTGTACAGCATACGGGCCGATAGGACGCCCCCCATCAAAGTGACAAGGCCAGCTCCGCTAAGGACTGAGGGAAGGTAGGCGGTGCTGCTGGCTTCGGAATCGCCAAACCGCCGCCTAATCCATTCGCCAGCGCCGATTAGGACAAGGCCAAATCCAAGCGCCGAGGCAACCCGCGCCGCCGGGCTCAGCAAGCCGGTTTCAATGCCGTATTGGACAAGGAAGATGCCAGACAGAGCGAGAGACAGGGCCGCGACCGCGTAGAACCAGTTCTCGCGCAGCCACGTCAGGAATGCGTCCAACCGTTCCCTTTTGAAGACAACCGGTTCGCGGGCGGATTTGGGAGGGATTTCTCTGTGTGGCCTGTCCCAAACAGGGGGGCGGGTCGGTGTTGGTGTCGGTGTTGGCAAGGGCGCGTCGTCAGAGCCGGTGCTCGGAGCGGGTGTTTGGGTGAGAGGGACGACATTTTCAGCCGTCGCAACTGGTGCAAAAGACTCGGGAGCAGGGGGGCGGCCAAGGGCGTCCACAGCAGTGCGCAGTATTTTGACTTCGCGACGCAGACGGAGATGAGAAACCGCAAGCCAGATCAACCCCGCCGGAAGGGTCAGAACCGCAAGGCCGATCAGCAAAACCGCTTCATCTATCATCTTTAAATCCCACGCAATTTGACGAAGGATACCGCGCTATGACAGCTGGGGGAAGGTGCGGCAAACCTGACCCTCAAATCGCCATGGTTTCAACGCGCGCACCCAAAATCCTTGCAAGGATTTTGCAAATTCCATGCATGGAATTTCGGCGCAAACCTCACCCTTTTTCTGACGAAAACAACCCGCTGAAGGCCTGTCTGATGATGGCAGAAACCGATGGGCGTTTGGAGGCGGCAAAGGGCAGGGGCCGGCAAACTTCAATCGCCGCGACGCCGACCCGCGCCGTGAGCGAGCCGTTCACCAAACCTTCGCCAAAGCGGCGGGACAGTTTGCCCAGCAACCCACCCCCAAGGATCGGTTCGAGCATATCGTCGCCGACGGCCACCGCCCCGGTCGCAACCAGATGCGACATCACCGCCTTGGTCAATCGCCAGCTGCCAAGCGTACCCGAGCGGCCGCCATAGATTTCGGCAATCCGCCGGATCATCCGCAGGTTCGCGGTGAGGGCCGCCGCCACATCGGCCAGCGCCAAGGGCACCAGCGCGGTTACGGTGGCGACCTGCCGGGCGGCGGCTTCGACTTCGCGCTGGGCGGCGAGGTCAAGCGGGGCCAGCAATTCGGTCTCGGCCAAGCCAAGCAAGCCAGACGCGTCAAAAATCTCGTCCTTGCGCTCGGCCAACCTTTCGGCCCCCCAACGCAGGTCGTCGCGCCCGTGATACAACGCCAACAATTGCGTCGTCACTTTTCGTGCGTCCTCAAGATTTTCATCGGCCAAAGCGGAATCGGCGGCGCGGTGAATTGCGTCGATCTTGGCAAGTCGGGCAAAGGCCGATAGTTCCTTGATCGCAATCATCAGGCAGACGAGCACAAACAGCGCGATCAATCCGGTGACGGCCCAACCGAGAACCGGGTTGGCGGCAATCAAAGAGGTGGCGTAGTTCCACGCGGCAATCGAGACAACCGTGCCCAGCAAGGCCCCCAACAAGCGCCAGAACCACCGCGCCAGTTTCGAGGGTTGTCGCGCCGCCAGGGTCGCAATTGTGGTCATGGCTTGCCCCTGAGGGGCGATGCCGTCGGCGGTGTCTGGTACCGGGGGCACGTCGGATGGAGAAGGGGCCGGGTCAGCAGTGTCTTCCAAATTAATGAGGACGGGGCCTTTGGTGTTAGTCATGTGCGTCCTCCAATGCGACGGTGTCGTTTTTTTGGGCTGTGACGGGGGGTGGGGGCGCATCGCCAGCGACATTTGGCTTGTCCCAAGTCAGGTGAATATCAGGCAAACCTTCTTCGTTGCCCGAGCCGTCACCGCGTTCAACCTCGCTAAACCCGCTGCGTTTATAGAACCGCCGCGCACCGCGATTGGCGACAAAGGTCCAAAGGTCGAGCTGATCCACCTGCGTTTTGGCGTGATCCAACAGGGCGCTGCCAACACCGGCCCCTTGCGCGGCTTCGGCGATAAACAGGGCATGCACATAGGTGCCATCGCGTGAGATAAAGCCGGTGATCTGCCCGTCTTCGTCTTCGGCAACCGTGATCCAGCCTCGGTCAATCATATGGCCCGCATGGGCGATATCCTCGGCGGCGCTGTGCAAAAGGGGTTTCCAATCATGGGCGGCCACGGCGGCGGTGATCAGCGCGCCAAGCCTTCCGGCGTCCATGTCATGGGCCGGGCGGAGGAAGATCGCGCTCATAGCTTGTCACCGATCAAGAACTGCGCAGCGCGGTCAAGGCGGATATGCGGCGGGCCTTCGCCGGGTTTGAGGGTGAGCAGGGCGGGGGCGAAATTCATCACCTCGTAATCTTGCCCCAACCACGTCTCGGCCCCGTCACGGGCGGGCCCCAACAGATGAGTTGGGTCTTGGGGCAATTCACCGGGAAAAAACGCCGCCTGTTTGCCAGTCTTTAGCAAAGTGCCCCGCACGCAATCAAGGTCACGTCCACCATGCGAAATGGTTTGTTCTGTGGTGGCACGCAGACTAGCGAGCGACAAAGCTTGCGTTTCTGCCCCGGCAAAACGAGCCCGATCGCGGGCTTCGCGGGTCATCGCCTCCATAATGCCGGTCAGGCGCGGGTGCTGTGAGTGATGCAGGTGGTCGGCCTTGGTCGCCGCAAAGAGGATTTTCTCAACCCGTTTGCCAAGCAAAAGATTGGTCAAAAACGCGTTGGCACCGGGGCGGTAGGCTGTGAGAATATCGGCCATGGTCTGGCGCAAATCCTCAACCGCGCGCGGCCCGGCGTGGATCGCGCCAAGCGCATCGACAAGCACAACCTGACGATCAATGCGCGAAAAATGATCGCGAAAAAACGGTTTCACGATGCGGGATTTGTAGGCTTCAAACCGGCGTTCCATTTCGCGCCAAAGCGATTTTCGCGGCACCGTGCCCTTGGGCGGCAGAGGCGCAAAGGTTAAAACCGGCGAACCGGCCAATTCACCGGGCAAAAGGAACCGCCCCGGTGAGCAATCTGAAAACCCGGCGTTTCGCGCCACATGCAGTGCGGCAGTATAGGTTTCGGCCAAGGCGCGGGCGCGAGATTCGTCCAAATTGTCGGTGCTAGGTTCGTTGCGGGCCATATCGACATAGGCGGGGCCATCGGGGCGATGTGCCATCCGCGTCAACATTTCAGACGACCAATCCGCATAGGATTTATCGAGCAAAGACAGGTCCAAAAGCCATTCACCCGGATAATCGACGATATCAAGGTGGACGGTGCGCGGCCCTTGAAACCCGGACAACATGCCGGTTGGTTGCACTTTGAGTGATAGGCGTAACTCGGAAATCGAACGGGTGCTGTCAGGCCAGCTTGGCGTGCGTGATGTCAAATCACCAAGGTGGTTTTCATAGTCAAACCGGGGGATTGTGTCATCGGGTTGGGGTTGCAGGTAGGCCGACAAAATGCGGCCCTCGGATTGGGCAACCAATTGCGACATGCGCCCGCGATCCAACAGGTTGGCCACCAAAGAGGTGATAAACACCGTCTTCCCGGCCCGCGCCAAACCGGTAACGCCAAGGCGGATGGTCGGCTCCATAAAGGTCTCGGAGAGCGTGTCAGTGACATTGCCGACACTGCGGCTTACCGACTCCGCAATTGCGCCAATTACCATAGAATTCTGCCCTCTCACCTGACCTTGGGGCCAACTTAGTCATCCCAAGGCCGAACAACCAGAGGGCAGGTGAGGGGGAATTACCGGAACTGGCCCGCATTGGGGCCAGTGCCCTTGTTCAAGTCGTGAGATTCCAGAGCGTCACACCCGCAAATCCAGCGATGGGGATCAGTGTCATCAACATGGACACGGCGCGGGTTGGGCCCCAGCCCTTGGTGCGGATGATATGATAATGCATCCCCCGCCCAGCCAGCAAAACCAGCCCGCCAAGGGCAATCCATACCGCTGGTGTTCCCGATAGTTCCGCGGCGGCCATGGCGATCAAGGCCATCGGCAGATTTTCGGTGAAGTTGGCATGGGCGCGCATGTTGCGGCGTAGAGCAAGATCGCCTTCGTCATAAAAGTGGACTTGGTTGGGAACGCGGGCCGCCCCGACCAACATGGTGATCACCACATGGATCAAAGCAAAGCCAGCGACGAAGTAAAGCGTAACAGGGGCAATCATGGTGCAGCCCGTTTCCAGATCGCCAAAACCGCACCACCCGGATCACGGATAAAGGTCGCCGTACCCGCCGGCCCTTGCAAACCTTCGGCAACAATCAAGGCCCCATTGGCGACGGCCTTGGTGGTTTCGGCGTTTAGATCCTCGACTTCGACATAGGGAACCCAGCCGGAGATGTCGGGCATCTCGTCACAGGTGGCGGCAAAGGGTTTGTCACCGTCATTGGTAAGAAACGTCATTGGGCCAATGTCTTGGGGCTGCCAGCCAAAGGTTTTGGCCAGGAAATCAGTGGTTTTGGCGCGTTTGGGGCCAATATTGTCAAACCAAACAAAGGGGGAATGCATGGCGGGTCCTTTCAGTATGTTACTTGTGTTTTGCAAGTGAATTGATGGGCGATTCACTTTTGTTTTGCAAGCGAAAGATTTTGCGCTAGATGATCCTCATGACAAAAGCTGACAAAACTCCGTGGAATGGGTGTCCGGTGCGCTATGCGGCCGGTGTCTTTGGTGACAAATGGAGTTTCGTTTTGTTGCGGGACGTGTTGTTGCACGGCAAACGCTATTACGGCGAATTTCTGGCCTCAGATGAGGGCATCTCGACCAATATACTGGCCAGCCGTTTGGCGCATTTCGTCGAAACCGGAATGCTCACCCGGCATGTGGATAGCACGGCGCGCAACAAGGTGTTTTACCGGCCCACGGATAAATCGCGCGCGCTTCTTCCGGCGTTGTTGGGCATGATGGTCTGGTCAACCGAATTTGACCCGTGTAGCGCTGCACCGCCAAGCTTTGCCCCCGCTTTTCGCAGTGACCCCAAAGGCACAATCGCGTGGTACGAGGCGGAAATCGACAAGGTCGATAAAGGATTGCCCGCGGCCGAGGCTTGACGCGCGGCCCGATTGGATCAGGTTGGCGACCATGTCTTTGTTTTCGAGAAATCCGGGGTACGGGCGGCTTTTGACCGCATCGGCGGTCACCAATCTGGGCGATGGGGTGTCGGCTTTGGCCTTTCCATGGCTTGCGACGCTCATCACCCGCGACCCGATGTTGATTGCCTTGGTTGGCGCGGCGGTGCGCCTTCCTTGGTTGTTGTTTTCCATTCCCGCCGGGGTGATCACCGATCGTGGGGACCGCAAGCAGTTGATATTGCGCAGCGATTGGGTGCGTTTCGCTCTGACATTGGCGGTGATTGGTTTGATCCTGTCGGTGGCGGATTTCCCGCCTGCGCGCGACGGTCTTTATATCGCGGCGCTGGCCGGGTTGGCATTTTTGTTAGGAAGCGCCGAGGTGCTTCGCGACAATGCCGCGCAAACCCTGTTGCCCTCGATCGTGCAACCCGACGACCTTGAGGCCGCAAATGGCCGACTTTGGACAGTCGAAAACGTCATGGGGCACTTTGTCGGCCCGCCTTTGGCTGGTGTGCTCATCGCCTTGGCCTTGCCATTGCCGTTCCTATTGGATGCAGTTAGCTTTGCCGTGGCGGCAATCTTGGTGGCGGGCATAACGCTCAAGGCCCGTGAAGCCCGAATCCAACGCAGCCCACTCGACGAAGCCCGCGAGGCATGGGCGTGGATGCGCGCGCACCCGGTGATCTTGAAATTGGCGCTGATGTTGGGGCTTCTCAACGGCTTGTCAATCATGGGGATGACCCTTGTGGTCTTGGTTAGTCAGGAAATTATGGGCCTTTCGGCGGCTGCGCACGGCGTGCTTTTGACGTCTGCTGCGTTGGGCGGCGTTGTTGGTGGCCTTTTGGGGCCGCGCGTGATTGCCGCCATCGGGCAGGGGCCGAGCCTATGGTTGGCATTGGGCTTATTCCCTTTGCCGATGCTGGCCATTGCGTTGACGTCATCGCCTTGGGTGGTTGCCGGGGCGTTGTTTGTCGAAAGCGTCGCGGCGTTGTTGTGGAATATCGTGACGGTGTCGTATCGCCAGCGGGTGATCCCCGATGATCTACTTGGGCGGGTTAATAGCGTGTATCGCTTTTTCGGCTGGGGTGGCATTCCGATTGGGGCGCTATTGGGCGGGGCAATTGTTGCATTTTTTGAACCCTCAATGGGCCGTGAAATGGCGCTGCGCTTGCCCTATTTGGGCGCGGCCCTTGGGATGACAGGATTGGCGATTTATGGCTGGCGAACGCTACGTGTGTGACCGCTGCGGACTTGATTGGACAGGTATTCCAGACTGTGGTCGCGGCGACCCTTGTGGCATGTCCAAAGAGGCAAATTTTTGGGGCACACCATGATCTTAGGCAACACCGCCATCTTCAGACTCGTGATGTTCGCGGCGGTTTTGGGCTGGCTTGGCTACAAATTTGGCCCAATGGCGTGGCCCGATGAGCGTTTCACCAGCATGGCGGATGACATTCGCAGCAGCGGCAAAGCTGACACCGCACATAAGCTTTCCAAGCGCTACGGCTACCACGTTGCGACGTATGATGGCGCAACATGGGTTCGCAACGACCGGCCAACAATGACGGGCTGGGAAGAATTTGCCCGACGGGTTTTGGAAACGCCTATTTGCGGTGAACGCGATTGCGTAGCCTATATGGCGAACAAAACGCAAAAGCCCTTTCTCGCGCCTGTGACACTCTCCCATCGTTTTACACTGGTTTGGTCCGAAGCGGACGGACAGGTGATTGAACTCTTTGAGGCCAATGCCCTGTGGCGTTGGTAGCGGAACTTGTCGGGGCACCCGTCGCAAGGACATTCTAAAATCAGACATCTTGCCCCCCTAGGCGCAGCAGGGTATTGCGCGCGTCATGCCCAGATATGCTTTGCTTGTAGAATATGACGGACGGCCCTTTTCGGGGTGGCAACGTCAGGCGGATCAACCCTCGGTTCAAGGGGCGATTGAAACCGCCTTGGCGCGTTTGGAAAAGCGCGATCACACGATAGCAGCGGCAGGACGCACCGATACCGGCGTGCATGGCCGTGGGCAGGTGGCCCATTGTGACATGGACAAGGACTGGGATCCGTTCCGTTTGGGCGAAGCGCTAAATTATCATTTGAAACCGGCACCAATTGCCATTCGCGCCTGCCGCGCGGTTTCGGATGACTGGCATGCGCGGTTTTCTGCGGTTGAGCGGCGCTATTTGTTCCGGTTGCTGACACGGCGCGCGCCGGAAACCCTTGAGAAGGGGCAGGTCTGGCGGGTGAGCAATTCGTTGGACGTTCAAGCCATGCGCCAAGGGGCCGCGCATCTGATCGGTCAACATGATTTCACCACGTTTCGTAGTGTGAATTGTCAAGCGCAATCGCCGGTCAAAACCATGGACGAAATCCGCATTGAAGAGGTCGAAGGCCTTGGTGGTACCGAAGTGCATTTCCATCTGCGCGCGCGCAGCTTTCTACATAATCAAGTCCGCAGCATTGTCGGATCGCTTGAACATGTTGGGTCTGGCACTTGGGACCCGATTGATATGAAGCACGCGCTTGAGGCCCGTGACCGCGCCGCCTGCGGTACGGTCTGCCCCGGTGTTGGTTTGTACCTAATGGGGGTCGGATATCCCGATGATCCATTTGCGGATTTTGCGGGCAGGTAACCGGCCTTGCGCCGTGTTTGCCCTGCAAACCGCCCAACGTTTGTAAAAAAGGCCCAGCGATGCGTTCAACGACATCGAGGGCACCTTTCTGAATTAACCTCGATGGGCAAAATGCGCATGGTGGAACATACTGTGGGACCCAAATACCCTTGTTCAGGCCGCAGATAGATCAACTTGTGCAATACCATTGCGCATATTTCGCTTGATTAACCCGAAAAACCCGCCTAAACGGCCCCTCATGATGATCAAAGCGACACTCCGACGAGCCTAATTTGCTCTTTCCCTGCGTGCCCCCAAAGGCGCGCCTTGCCTCTTTGCGTCACACCCACCCCAACATAACTTGACAGGCCTCTGCCAGCTTGCCACCAATCGGCTTTCGCCCTGTGTGGCCCCTGCATGCTTCAGACTAAGGACAAAGACATGATTTCTTCCGTCTTGCCGACATACAACCGCGCCCCTTTGCAATTCACCAAGGGTGAGGGCAGCTGGCTGACCACGGCGGATGGCCGACGCTTGCTTGACCTTGGCTCTGGCATTGCTGTGAATGTGCTTGGTCACGCCCATCCCGCGCTTGTCGAGGCCCTGACCAATCAGGCGCAAAACCTGTGGCATGTGTCCAACCTTTACGACATTCCGCAACAACAATCTCTGGCCGACAAGCTGGTTGAGACCAGCTTTGCCGACACCGTGTTTTTCACCAATTCGGGCACCGAGGCCTGTGAATTGGCCATCAAAATGGCGCGCAAATATTGGCACGACAAAGGCCAGCCGGAAAAGACCGACATCATCACCTTTGAGGGCGCATTTCATGGCCGCTCATCCGCAGCGATTGCCGCGGTGAATACGCCGAAGATGGTCGACGGGTTTGGCCCGCTTTTGCCGGGGTTCGTCCAAGTCCCTTGGGCCGATTCCGAGGCGCTCAACTCGGCGATCACCGAGACAACCGGTGCCATCATGATTGAACCGGTCCAAGGCGAAGGCGGCATCCGGGCGGTGCCCGATCATTGCTTAAAAGACCTGCGCGACCTGTGCGATGAAAAGGGCATATTGCTCATTCTGGACGAGGTCCAATGCGGCGTGGGCCGGACCGGAAAGCTTTTTGCCCATGAATGGGCGGGCATCACGCCTGACATCATGATGGTTGCCAAAGGTATCGGCGGCGGTTTCCCTCTGGGGGCCGTTCTCGCCACCCAAGAGGCGGCCAGCGGCATGGTCGCGGGCACCCATGGGTCAACTTATGGGGGCAATCCGCTGGGCTGCGCCGTGGGCAAAGCCGTGCTCGACATCGTCGCCGAACCCGCCTTCCTTGAGGACGTCAATGCGCAGGCTGGCCTGCTGCGTCAAAAGCTTGAAGGGTTGGTTGCCTCGCATCCGACGATCTTTGAAAGCGTGCGTGGCTCGGGCCTTATGCTTGGCCTTCGCTGCGTCGTTCCGGCGGGCGAGGTCGTGCAAGCCGGGTATGATCAAGACGTCATCACCGTGCCCGCCGCCGACAATGTCGCGCGCCTTTTGCCCGCCCTTAATATCACCAAAGAAGATATCAACGAAGCCATATCCCGTTTGGACGCCGCCGCAACCCAGCTTGAAACCAAGGCGGCTTAAGGCTTCTTCTTTCCACAAATATCCCGGGGGAGTCTTTGGGATCAAAGACGGGGGCGGTGCCCCCAATCCCCCCTCACAAAAAGCAAAACCCTATGAACCATTTCCTAGACATCCACAAAACCGACAAAGCCGCCCTGCGGGGAATCATTGATCAAGCAGGGGCGATGAAACAAGCCCGTTTGGGACGCCCCAAGGCCATGCCCGATGATGAAAAACCGCTGGATGGGCGGATGGTTGCCTTGATCTTCGAAAAACCATCGACGCGAACCCGCGTGTCCTTTGATGTGGGTGTGCGCCAGATGGGGGGGCAAACCATGGTGCTGTCGGGCAACGATATGCAATTGGGGCACGGTGAAACCATCGCCGATACGGCCCGTGTGCTGTCACGTTATGTCGATATGATCATGATCCGCACCTTTGATGAAAGCGTGCTTGAGGAAATGGCCGAATTTGCCAGTGTTCCGGTGATCAACGGTCTGACGGATCGCACCCATCCTTGCCAAATCATGGCTGATATTCTGACGTACGAAGAACATCGTGGGCCGATCAAAGGCAAGAAGGTGGTCTGGTGTGGCGACGGCAACAACGTCTGCGCCTCCTTTCTGCACGCCGCCGGGCAATTCGGATTTGACCTGACCTTTACCGGCCCGGTTCAGCTTGACCCAGAAATGGAGTTTGTTGGCTTGGCCCGGAATGAAGGCAGCACCATTACAATTGAACGGGATGCGTTCAAAGCCGTTGAAGGGGCTGATTTGATTGTCGCGGATACCTGGGTGTCGATGCATGATGCGCAATCGGCGCGGGAACGCCGCCATAATATGCTGCGCCCGTTTCAGGTAAATCAAAAGCTGATGGATGCGGCCAAACCCGACGCGCTTTTTATGCATTGCTTGCCTGCGCACCGCGAAGAAGAGGTGACGTCCGAAGTCATGGATGGTCCAAATTCTGTGATCTGGGACGAGGCCGAAAACCGTCTGCACGCGCAAAAAGCCGTGATGCGCTACTGTTTGGACGTCTAATCATCGGCCGGGCGCGCCGCCCAAATTCCGTGCACGGAATTTGCAAAACCCTTGCAAGGGTTTTGGTGCGCCCTAGCTCTCTGTTTGGTGTTTATTCGGAGGGCAAGATATGACGAAAACCGCGCTGCTTTTGATTGATCTGCAAGAAGAGATGAACACCCGGATCATGGCCGGGCGCTCCGTTGTATATCCCGATTTTGCCACTCAAGTGAGCGCGCTTGTGTCGGCATTTCGCAGCCGTAACGCCCCCATCGTTCATGTCCTTCACCATGAACAAAGCGACCCGGCAGCCGCTTTTCGCAAGGACCAACCCGGCGGGCAGCCGATGGCTTGCGCAATGCCAAACGCCACTGAGGCGGTGTTTTGGAAGCCCGGGTCATCGGGTTTTATCGGCACTGGCCTTGAGGCGCATTTGAACGATATTGGCATAACCAATCTCATCGTTGCGGGCGGTGTGGCGGCGTTCTGTGTCGCCTCAACTGTGCGCATCGCCGCCAACCTGGGGTTCACGGTCACCGTGGCAGAGGACGCTCTAATCGCTTTCCCGTTGCCCGACCGGACAGGTGGTGACATTGCGCCCGAGGTTGCACTTGAGGTCACCTTGGCCACCCTCGCGGCGGACTTTGCTCAGGTCAAAACCACAGCTGAAATTCTATCCTAACGTTTGCGTGGTTTGGCACGAAGCGTCGGATCAGCCTGCGTTGGATCCTCGGGCCAGGGGTGCTTGGGATAGCGCGCGCGCATATCTTTTCGCACATCGGCATAGGATCCGGACCAAAATCCCGGCAGGTCCATGGTGGTTTGAACTGGCTTGCGAGCAGGAGACAAAAGCGTCACACGCAAGGGGGTGTTGCCCACCATTGGGTGAGATGTTTGACCAAACAATTCCTGAAGGCGGAGCTGAATTTCGGGGTTCTCTCCGGAATAATCAATCGGAATATCATGACCTAGTGGCGTGGAGAATTTAGCAGGGATGCTTTGGTCCAATGCCTGCATCTGCCCCCAATCCAGCCGGGATCGCAATGCCGGCAACAGGTCAAGTTTCTTCCATGCCTCGGCCGTTTTGACACCAGAAAGAAAGGGCAAAAGCCAGTCTTCGATCTCGCTGGTGAGCGCGTCTATCGACATATCAGGCAGCTCCAAACCGCCAGTCTGGCCAAGGGCGACTCGCGCGCAAAACCGCTGACCGGCGCTGGAAAGAGTGATGCCAAGATCGCGCACCCCATCCAACATCGCGCGTGCGACGGCATCCTCAGGGGCGTCTTTCCAGATGCGGTCCTCTAAGGCGATGGCGCCAAACATTTCCCGCCTACGCGCCACTACACGACGCTCCCTTTTACTCCAAGAACAGCTTTCATGCCATTGAATTTGATTGCTAAACAGGTTTCGAATTTCGGATTGTGAGATTGCGATGGCCTGTCGAATTTTCGCTTCACGCGGATTGCCATCCGTGTCTGTAACTACGATCAGACGTTGAGCAGCCAAGGGGTCGGCATCATCCATGATCGCGCCTTTCCCGCCCGAAAGCTGAAAGCGAGCGGCATCGCCTTTGCGTCTTAATCCAACCCGATCTGGGTAGGCCAAAGCGGCCATTTCGGCATGGTTAACAGAATGTTGAGGATCGCTCTTTACAGTGTTTTTTACCAGCGCGTTGAGACGCCGTGCTTCTTGCTTGATGCGTTCAAGGGTGGGACGGTTCACGCCATATGGTCGAAATTGTGAAAACTCTCGGATGTTTTGCAATGCCTCTAGTCGCAGTGAGAGATCTGTGGGTGCAGATGTGATTGGATCGCGTTCGGACAATATTGCGGCCATTAAATTGGCTTTTAACCCCAGTTTTGCTATCATATGTGCAAGTCTTGGATGGGTGGGGAGACGAGAAATCGCCTTGCCGTGCTCTGTAATTTGGTTGGATTTATCCAAAGCGCCCAGCATTTGCAGCAAAGCACAGGATTCTGTGTAGGTGCCATCCGGTGGCGGCGTCAAAAATGGCAATTGATCAGGCGTAGCGCCCCAGAGGGCCAGTTCCAAAGCCAGTCCAGACAGATCAGCAGCCTCAATTTCTGCGGGGGGATAGGGGCTTAGCGCCCCTTCTTCACCCTTGGTCCAGAGCTTGTAGGCGATGCCAGGTGCGACGCGTCCGCCGCGTCCTGCACGTTGGGTGGCTTCGGCACGGGTCACGCGTTCGGTTACCAGACGAGACATGCCAGAACCTGGATCAAACCGCGCCCGACGCGCCTTGCCACCATCAACAACAACACGGATGTCTTCGATCGTCAGCGAGGTTTCCGCGATAGAGGTCGCAAGAACCAGTTTGCGCCCGTCTCGTTCTGGTCGGATCGCGGCCCGTTGTGCACCAATCTCCATCGCGCCAAACAACGGTCGCAAGTGCACATCCTCGGGGAGGCGTTTTTTCAGCTGCCCTTCGACGCGGCGAATTTCCCCTTCACCGGGAAGGAAGGCAAGGACCCCGCCTTCGGTTTCGGACAGAGCGGTTAGGATCAGGTCGGCCATCGCGTCTTCGAACCGGGTGCGTTTGGGCAGTGGGGCTGGCAGCCAGCGGTCCGTTACCGGAAAGCTACGCCCTTGGGATGTGATGATAGGTGCGCTCATTAGCTCGGCCACAGGACCGGCATCCAGCGTGGCGGACATGGCGAGAAGGATCAGATCATCGCGCAACGCATCGGCGATTTCCAAGCACAGCGCGAGGCCAAGATCGGCATTGAGCGAGCGTTCGTGAAATTCATCGAACAGCACCGCGCCAATCCCGGTCAGCTCCGGGTCGGATTGGATCATCCGGGTAAGAATGCCTTCGGTGACCACTTCGATGCGCGTGGCACGCGAGACCTTGCTATCGCCTCGCATACGGTAGCCAACGGTTTGGCCGGGCTTTTCACCGAAGTGCTCTGCCAACCGCGTCGCGGCGGCACGGGCGGCAAGTCGGCGCGGTTCGAGCATTAGGATCTTGCCATCCGTCAGTCCGGCCTCAAGCAAGGCAATTGGAACGCGCGTGGTTTTCCCGGCTCCGGGCGGAGCTTGGAGTACAGCGCGGCCCGAGGCCCGCAGCGCGGTGACAAGTTCGGGCAGGGCGTCATCAATGGGCAAGCTAAATGCAGTCATGCGCCCCTTATTGCTAAGGAGCGCATCTAGGTCCATGCCCGATTGTGACGGGCTTAGAAGATGAAGTCGTCGTTTTCGAGGGTCACGACATCTCGAACTTCTACTATCATATCGGCGACCCCGTTGCCGTCTTGGTCGATCTCAAGCAATCCCCCCTGGAAGCGTACTTGGCCATCACCGCCATCATTAAAGGCGCTCTCGCCAACGAAACGAAGATCATCGAAATCGGACAAATCAATTTGATCTTCACCGGAACGGAAGTTGTAAATAATATCCATATCGGCAAACGTTGCGCCGCTGTCGCCTTCATTAAAGACAAAGACGTCTCGGACACCTTCGTCTTCGGCGGCGTCCATGCGATCAGCGCCCGCTCCCCCTTCAAAGACATCACGACCGGCACCGCCATAAAGCGTGTCATTGCCCGCGCCACCTTGCAAAAGGTCATTGCCATCGCTGGCGCTCAGTCGGTCGGCCCCGTCATCACCGTAAAGGCTATCATCGCCCTGGCTTCCCCAGATCATATCGTCGTCAGCACCGCCGTGGATCTCATCGTCACCGTCGTTCCCGCGCAAGGCATCCATGCCGGACCCGCCATACAGGCTGTCGTTGCCATCTTGACCCACGAGGTAGTCATTTCCGGCACCACCTTCGATTTCGTCGTGTCCGTCTTGACCAAAGGCACTGTCGTTGCCGCCACCGGTGGACATGACGTCATTCCCGTCACCACCACGCACCACGTCAACATCGTCGCCCGATACGATCGTGTCGTCACCAGCATAGCCAGACAGATCATTCATTCCGTCGCCGCCGTTCAAACTGTCATCACCTCGACCACCGTTTAGCCGGTCGTCCCCGTCGCCGCCGAGTAGCGTGTCGTTGTCATCCCCCCCGGATAGGTAGTCATCCCCGGTGCCGCCTTCGAGAAGATCGTGGCCATCTTGGCCGTAAATCGTGTCCGCCCCTGCGCCGCCGTCAAAGGAATCGTCGCCGTCACCGGCAAGAAGCCGTTCGTCACCAGCCCCGGCATCACCGACGTCATCGCCGTCGCCCCCACGCAGGCTATCGACACCATCGCCGCCAATCAGCGTATCATGACCGCTTCCGCCCGAGAGATAGTCAGCCCCGCCGCCACCTTCGAGGGCATCATTTCCGTTGCCGCCAATCATGCGGTCGCTGTCGTCGCCACCGTTTAGGTCATCGTTGCCGTCACCACCGGATAGGTAGTCTTCACCGTCGCCCCCGCTGATTTCATCGGCATCGTCCCCACCGGACATACGGTCCGCACCGGCACCACCAATCAAAGTGTCCTCTCCGGACTGGCCATAAAGGCTGTCATCCCCGGCACCGCCTTCTGCAAGGTCGTCACCGTCGCCACCTGTCGCCTTGTCGTTGCCGGCTCCGGCGTCAATTTCGTCATCCCCGTCTTGGCCATAGAGACGATCGGCATCCGCTCCGCCAAACAAGCTGTCGTTGCCTTCACTGCCAAGCAGCAGGTCTTCTCCGTCGCCGCCATAGGCGACGTCATCGCCCTCACCGCCGCGGAGCTTATCATCTCCGGTTCCACCTTCGAGCGTGTCATCTCCATCGCCACCCGACATATAATCGTTCCCGGCACCACCCGACATGACATCATCACCATCGTGACCCATGGCGCGGTCATTGCCGTCTCCGGCGTCGATGGTATCATCACCGTCGCGGGCCCAGATTGAATCGTTCCCGTCGCCGGCAATGAATAATTCATTGGCGGCATCAGGAATGGTAAAGGAATAATTGCCACTTTTTAGGCGGTCCGCCGCGTCGGTTCCGAATACGATGTTCTCTTCGTTGATGAAGTAGTTCAGCCACCCGGCAACTTCGGCGGTTGTTTGGTTGGCGTTGCCATCTTCGTTCACAAAGCGCCCGTCGGAATAATTGAACCCGATATGGTAGATGGAGTCGGCAATCTTATCGATAAAGTTGCGCCCCTGAAACCGAAGGGCCGATCCGTCGTTCTGGACCAGATGAAATCCGGTTTCTTCTTCGCCCTCATCATCGCCATGGGCGACGATAAACTCTTCTAAAAGTTCCGCGTCGGCGCGAATGAAATCGCTGATCGCTTCGACATCATCGGCTGTGATACGCCCGTCTTCGTTTAGTTCAAGTGTGGTGATGGCTTGTGCGATGATGGCGTTGATCGCTTCGGCGGCCCGGGCGGCCTCTTCGATTTGCTCGGGGTGCACATTGATGGCCAGGCCGGGATCGGTACGAATCCAGGTTGCGATGGTCGACAGCTGTTCTTGAACGGTGGGCATGCGGGCCTCCTTGGCAGACATGAAAAAGCTAGGTTCACCACTTGGGATGCGCCGCGATTGTGGCGGCAATACGACGTTTTCAATTGTCTGTTTTGATCCACAAACTGTTTCCCAGAGCCTAAAATTTTCGACGAACACGACAGGCTGCGGCGGGGCGTCACTGGACAAGGGGGGCGGGTTGCGGGCACAACACGGCGCGAAGACGGGAGGCGCAACATGCAGGATACAAAAGCCATGGCCGAACAGGTGCTGGCGGGCAACCGACGGGCGCTGGCGCGGGCCATCACACTGGTTGAGAGCGGCCGGGACGATCACCGCGTACAGGCGCTGGCTTTGCTGGAAGCCCTGCGCGGTCACAATCGCACGGCGTTGCGAATTGGTCTGTCGGGAACACCGGGGGTCGGCAAGTCGACCTTTATCGAGGCCTTTGGCATGATGCTGACGGGGCAGGGGCTTCGGGTCGCTGTTCTGGCGGTGGATCCCAGTTCGGCACGTTCTGGTGGCTCGATCCTTGGCGACAAGACTCGGATGGAGCGGCTCAGCCGGGATAAGAACGCCTTTATCCGCCCTTCACCATCACAAACCCAGCTTGGCGGTGTGGCGCGGCGCACCCGTGAGGCGATTGATCTATGCGAAGCCGCCGGATTTGATGTTATCCTGATCGAAACCGTGGGGGTGGGGCAATCCGAAACCATGGTGTCGGAAATGTCGGATCTCTTCTTGTTGCTGCTGGCCCCCGCCGGTGGTGATGAGTTGCAAGGGGTCAAGCGCGGCATCATGGAGATGGCCGACATCCTGTTGATCAATAAAGCGGATGGCGATCTCAAACACACCGCCATGCGCACCTGTGCCGACTATGCCGGGGCGTTGCGTTTGTTGCGCAAGCGCCCGCAGGACCCACAGGAGTTCCCCAAGGCGTTGACCGTCTCCGCCGTCGAGCAGAATGGCCTTGATACGGCGTGGGAGGCGATGACCGAGCTCAACAGCTGGCGTCAAGAGAACGGTCATTTTAACGCCCGACGCGCCGCGCAAGCCCGCCATTGGTTTGAAGCCGAGGTGCGCGAACGTTTGTTGGCGCGATTGGCCAAGGAACCAATCCGTGGGATCATGACGGACCTCGGGTCACAGGTGGAAAATGGCCGGTTAACACCCTCTGCTGCGGCGCAGGCCCTGTTGAAAGAACATCTTTATCTGGAATAGCCCCGCATGCCCTTGACGTGGGGCGGGCGTGAGTCTATGCCACCCCGACCAGATTCCGGGTGCCACCTCGGGCAGGGTGTTTTGGGGAATCACTTTGGGCTTTGCCCGGTGACCTTGATACTTTTGCTTCGAATGGCGCCCTTTGACATTGGCAAGGCCGCATCCTTGCCCTGATACGATGAGGATGAACCCATGTCGCGCGTTTGCGAATTGACCGGTAAGGGCCCGATGTCGGGCAACAACGTAAGCCACGCTAACAACAAAACAAAGCGTCGCTTTCTGCCCAACTTGAATGACGTAACTCTGCAGTCCGAGACACTGGGCCGTGGCGTTAAGCTGCGCATCTCTGCGCACGCTCTGCGGTCTGTTGACCACCGTGGTGGCTTGGACAAGTTCCTGGCCAAAGCCAAGGACGTTGAACTGTCCGACCGCGCCCTGAAGGTCAAAAAAGAGATCGCCAAGGCCCAGACCGCCGCAGCCTAAGCTGTTGCTTTGAGGCCCTGCCAGATCGGCACTAGATTTGTGAAACCCCTGCCAAGTCCTCTTGGCGGGGGTTTTTCTATTGGACATGGTTGTGGTTTTGCGGGCTAATCTCCCAAAATATGCCGCCTTGGGGCGTGTTCGCGCGTGGGCTGTATTGGTGGAGGAGGGGACCATGACTGAAAAAATAGGATTTATTGGCGTTGGCCTGATGGGGCACGGCATGGCCAAGAACATCATGGCCAAAGGCTATGATTTGACGATTTTGGGCCATCGCAATCGTGAACCGGTCGATGACCTTGTTGCCCTTGGCGCATCCGAGGCCGGGTCGGTGGTCGATCTCGCCAAGGCGAGCGAAATCGTGTTTTTGTGTCTGCCCGGATCGCCTCAGGTCGAAGCTGTGGTGTCGGACTTGGTCAAAGGTTTGCCTGACGGGGCGATCATCGTGGATTGCTCAACCTCGGACCCTGTATCAACCCTGAAACTTGGCGAAGCGCTTGGGACGCAAGGGTTTCATCTTGTCGATGCGCCTCTGGGCGGAACACCGGTTCAGGCCGAGGCAGGCAAGCTGACGGCGCTGATTGGAGCGACGGATGTGGTGTTCAATCGTCTCAAACCGGTGGTCGATGCTTGGGCTGAAACGGTTGTCCATGTTGGCGGGCCGGGGGATGGCCACAAGATGAAGCTGCTCAACAACTTCTTGTCCTTGGGCTACGCGGCGCTGTATTCCGAGGCGCTGGCCTTGGGGGAAAAGGTCGGAATTTCGACGCAAGTCTTCGATAACGCTATCCGAGGTAGCCGCATGGATTGCGGGTTTTACCAGACCTTTATGGGGTATGCGCTTGAGGGCAACCGCGAGTCGCACAAGTTCACACTGACCAATGCACTCAAGGATCTGCGCTATCTCGAAAGCATGGCGGATGCCGCTGGCATGGCCAACCCGATCGGCAATGCCGCCAAGAACAGCTTTGCCATGGCTTGTTCCGCTGGCGGCGGCGGGGATCAGGATTACATCCCGCATCTGGTTGATTTTGTTGCTAAACGCAACGGTGTCACGCGCCAATAAGCGCGGGCATCGGCAAAGATCGGCGGGATGAAAACCTGCCGCCATTTGTCACTTTTACGTGCCGTCTATTGGGCCTATACCGGCGGGTGATGAATGTGATCCTACGATCTCTGAGCGCGCTTGCGCTGGCACTGATCCTAGCGTTGACCAGCCAGACCATGGTTGTCGCGCAGGGGCAGGTTATGGCCGTTGGCGAGATCGAGATTTGTCATGGGCTTGGGGTTGTATCACAGCCTGTGGACGCCGACGGCAACCCAACCGGCCCGCCGGTGATTTGCCCCGATTTCGCCACAGCAATCAGCCTTGAAGGCGAGAGCGCCGCGCGCGTTCCGCTCTTGGCACGTCTTTGGATCACCTCGGTATATGTCCTTGAAACAACAAGAGCATATGGGCGCTCGGCCCCTGCGGCAAGCGCCCGCGGGCCTCCGGTTCTGGTCTGAACCTAGCCGAATTCCGACATTCACGATCTCAAGACCAAGGAAGTTTTTCCAATGAAACTCAATGCGATTCTCGCAGGCGCAACTGCGTTTGCCCTCCTGTCCTCCGCTGCTTTTGCCGACATCATGGTTATGGACTCTTATGCGCGCTCTGCCGGTAAATCCGCCAAAGCTGGCGCGGCCTTTATGGTGATCGAAAACACCGGCGACGAGGGCGACCGTCTGGTCTCCGCCGCCTCTGACATTGCCAAGAAAGTCGAACTGCACACCCACAAAGACATGGGCGATGGCGTCATGAAGATGGTCCATGTCGAAGAGGGTTTTGAAATCCCTGCCGGTGGCAAACATATGTTGATGCGCGGGGGTGACCACGTGATGTTCATGGGGCTAAACGGACCCATGGAAGAGGGCGCGACCGTCAAGGTGACCCTGACCTTTGAAAAGGCCGGTGACATTGTTGTCGATATTCCCGTGGATCTGAAGCGCCAAGACAAACATGGCGGAATGGGCCATGGGGATCACGGCATGATGAAGAAAAAAGACAACTAAGACATTGGGCGAAACCCTTGACGGCAAAGGGTTTCGCCCCTTTTTTGTTCCGCCCGTCTGAGGGCGGCAAGCCGCGCGAAATTTGCCAAGGGCAGGCGTTGATGTGATCGGTGCCTGACTTGTGTCACACGCCCGTGCAGAGTAGGCAGGGGGTATGACCACACGTATTCTCTTTGTCTGTCTAGGTAACATCTGCCGCTCGCCCTCGGCCGAAGCGGTGACGCGGGCTATGGCGGAAAAACGCGGTGTGGACGTTGACATCGACAGCGCTGGCACCGGGGCCTGGCACGTCGGTGAGGCACCCTACGGGGCCATGCAGCAGACCGCTTTGGCGCGCGGGTTGGATATGTCATCGCTGCGCGCCCGGCAGGTGAACAAGGCGGACTTCACCGCTTTTGATTTGATTATTGCGATGGATGCGGACAACCTTGCCAATCTCCGGCAGGTGCAGCCCCCCGGTGCAACGGCGCAGATTGGCCTATTCACTGATTATGCGCCGCAAACGGGGGCCAGCCATGTGCCTGACCCCTATTATACGCGTGATTTTGACGGGGCATTGGACCTTATCGAACAATGTGCCAAAGCGTTGCTGGATCAGTTGTAGATTGCCTTGGTCACCAGCCACGTCGCTGGCAATGCCAGAACAAATCCAACCAGAGCCGCCGCTAGAATGGGCGTTAGCGTGCCATAACCAGCGACCAATACCGCGATGATGAACGTGCCAGCCAAGCTGGTTGAAATCAATGAATACAGAATACCGGCCAAGCGCAGCATTGTGATTTCTCCTTAAGAATAACGCTGTAGGACACGTATTTCAATTTTAATATGTGATCTTTGATCTGGGTCAGAAACCGAGCAGGTTTGCCCATTTCTCCGTCATCTGATAAAATTGACAGGCTCCTCTGGGGGGAGTCGCGCGGATCATCACACAAGCACTCTTGATTGGTGTTTCGGTTTTCTTTTAAGTCTTGCGCGTATTTTAGTCTTTTTGGGATCACATGATGTTGAGATTTGGAATCTTTGGGGCTTGCGCATTGGCATTGAGCGCATGTGACCCCATTGCGGTGCTGCAAAAAGCGCAGAACACCGACCTACCTGAAGTGTCCTGTTTCACCCGCCCAGAAGGGGGATGTAGTTTTGACCAAGATCCGCTTCGGGTCGAGCCGAAGCCAGTGACTATTCAGCGCCGCCCTTACAAATTCTTCCCAACAGCGGCGACAATGAACTTCCTTGATTCTCAAGGGCGTAACTGGGTCGCACCGCGCGGAACCCTAACCGATGGCGCGTCCATCCCAGAAATTTTCACCAGCATTGTCGGCAAGCCCACGTCGCCGGAATACGTGAACGCAGCGGCGGTACATGATGCCTATTGCGGGATCGGCAATGAGGCGGGTGCGCGTTGGCACGATGGTCGTTGGGAAGACGTACATCGGATGTTTTACGATGGGCTCATCGTGGGGGGGACACCGGAGTTTCGCGCCAAGTTGATGTATGCCGCCGTCTGGCTTGGTGGTCCTCGGTGGGAAATCACCAACCGTTGGGACGAAGTGGAAAACGCCGAACTGCAAAGGGCGATGCGTGCAACAAAGTCATATATTTCAGAATCTAAGCCGACTTTGCCGCAATTGGAATCCTATTTGCGCAGATGGGAAACGCATCTGCTGCAGACCGTTCCCCGTCATGAAGAGCACCCGCAAAAGCCAGTAGAGGAGCCGCATGAGTACATTGAGGAACCCTATGAACCCTATGATCCGGGGTTGTCGGACGATCCAGCTTGCGGCACGGCCTGCCAGATTTGATCTGGTAAGTTTCCGGTAAGATTGGGTAAAGACACCGCCCGGTGGGTTAACCACTGGGCGTTTGCTTTTTCTTAAGGTGCAATCTGTCCGAAACAGGGTTTGTTTGGGGGAGATTGCATCGGGTGCCCAGCGAGGGGGCTGGGGCCCCGGATTTGGCAATCTGTCCGATTCCAGCCCTGTTTCGGACAGATCGGGAATAAACATCTGGGGCTGCCACCATGGAGCATGATTATCAGCGTATCGCCATCTCACAGTTTCGTGAGGAGGCGGGAAAGCGGCTGAAATGGGTCGAAGAACAGGGCGGGCATTTGTGGCTGACCCGGCATGGCAAACATGTCGCGGCGGTGATCCCGTTTTATCAGCTCAAAATGCTGGAGGCTTTGTTGGGCAAGGTCGAGACGCAAAAGGCCAATGAGCTGGAACGGGAATACTCGCGCTGGCGGGCCGCGAAATCGGTGCAAGCGGCAGAAGAGCTGGCGCGGTTGAACGCGGGACAATCGGTGGGCGGTGAGGATCGGACGGAACGGGTTTTGGACCAAGCGGCGCGCGGACGCGACCCGTGGGCGGACGACCCGGTGTTGATCACCACGCAACCGTGGAAGTTTGCGAAGCGGTTTAAGGTGGAGCGGGAGTGAGGGGATTTACGAGGTTTTAACCAAGATTTGGTGATCTCTCGCCATGTCCAAATATTTGCGCCCAAAGGTTACGGGAGCCTTGGTTTTCTTTACGGTCAATTTGGCGGATCGGCAAAGTGACTTGCTGGTCCGAGAAATTGCCTATTTGCGAGACGCTGTTCGGGTGACGAGACAGCAAAGGCCCTTTGCCATCGAGGCGTGGGTGGTGTTGCCAGATCACATTCATTGCATATGGCGGATGCCCGTCGCAGATCGAGATTACGGCCGGCGTTGGGGAGCGATAAAGTCTCGGTTTTCGCGTGCGGTTTCTGGAAGCGGTAGGGTGGGGTTTTACCCCACCGATGGACAGAGCAACAGACGTTGGCCGGTGGGGTGGAACCCCACCCTACGGTCTGCCTCTAAAATCCGAAAAGGCGAAACCGGGATTTGGCAGAGGCGGTTTTGGGAGCATCACATTCGCGATGAGGCGGATTATCGGGCGCATTTGGAGTATTGTTGGATGAACCCGGTGAAACATGGGTTTGTTGAGCGACCCGAGGATTGGCCGTATTCGTCCGTCCATTTTGATCAGAGGTTTTGGGGGATGGTGGGGTGAAACCCCACCCTACGGTGCGTTGTGTTTCATGACGCGGAATTTCAAATGGCGTTGCAAGTTGCGTGGTTTGGCTTCTTGATAGACGAAGTGCAAATGCTCTGGCGGAGCGCAACCATAGAACCGTTTTAAGTCAGGCTCATCATCCCAAGGCCCGTTCAAGCCAGGAGACGCTCCTACAGTTTGTGACAGCATGTTATCCTGCCCGAGAGAACTGCCACTATGGTCAAAGTCGTGAAAGATGTTTTCATATTCGCCGACCCAGACTTTTTCAGAGTTTGGTACCTGTCCAAAACCGGGGTCGTTTTCATGATCTTTTGGGAACACGCCATATTCACCAAAGACGCAGACAGAATGCGTGTTCGGCGGAACCGCGTCGGAAAAGGATAGGGAGCCGTTTCCGCTTAGCG
Organism: Pelagimonas sp.; assembly: GCF_058892305.1. Lineage (NCBI taxonomy): Bacteria > Pseudomonadati > Pseudomonadota > Alphaproteobacteria > Rhodobacterales > Roseobacteraceae > Pelagimonas > Pelagimonas sp. The sequence continues at coordinate 2,217 of NZ_JBZXVN010000026.1, read as the reverse complement.
GACGAATGAAGTCCCGTGTGAAAACAAGGTTCTCTTCTGTGTATGGGGGCTGGAAGACCCTGAGGACAGAAGGGAAAACCAAAACAGCCCCGAAGATGAAAATCCATTTTGAACGCATTGATTTCAATCTTTTGAATGCTGTGATTGGGATCGGTTTGAAGCTATGTGAGGTATGTGACGCTGTGTAGCGACAAATGATAGTGTTCGAGCGCGCGCCCCCAAGGGGCGATCGCGGCCCTTTTGGGATTGGGGTTCGTGCGTATAAGAAAAGCCCCAGCTTTCGCTGAGGCTTGGGTGATTGGTATTTGGCTTTAGGCAAAGGGCGCACTGGGTGGGCATGCAGAGTTTACAAGCAAACTCGCTATCGCCCACGCGCGCTAAAATCGGACGATCAATCGTCCATTTTAAGCGCGGAAATAAACGCTTCCTGAGGAATATCAACTTTGCCGAATTGGCGCATCTTTTTCTTACCGGCCTTCTGCTTTTCCAGCAGTTTCTTTTTCCGGGTCGCATCGCCGCCATAGCATTTCGCGGTCACGTCTTTGCGCATTGCCGATAGGGTTTCGCGCGCGATGACTTTGCCGCCAATGGCCGCTTGGATCGGGATTTTGAACATGTGGCGCGGGATCAAATCCTTGAGCTTTTCACACATGGCGCGGCCCCGCATATCGGCGCGGTCACGGTGCACCATGGTCGAGAGCGCATCCACCGGTTCGTCATTCACAAGGATCGACATTTTCACGAGGTTATCCTCGCGGTAGCCTTCCATTTGATAATCAAACGAGGCGTAACCCTTTGTTACTGATTTTAGGCGATCATAGAAGTCGAACACCACCTCGTTCAGGGGCAGGTCATAGACAACCATGGCGCGGGCACCGGCATAGGTCAGGTCAAGCTGAATGCCGCGACGGTCTTGGCAGAGCTTGAGCACGTCACCAAGGTATTCGTCGGGCACAAGGATGGTGGCCTTGATGCGCGGCTCTTCGAGGTGGTCGATGGTCGACGGGTCGGGCATGTCGGCCGGATTATGCAGCTCGTGCTTGGTGCCGTCTTTTTGGTAGATGTGATAGATCACCGAGGGCGCGGTAGTGATCAGCTCGATATTGTATTCGCGTTCAATCCGGTCGCGGATCACTTCGAGGTGCAAGAGGCCAAGGAAACCACACCGGAAGCCAAAGCCAAGCGCGGCAGAGGTTTCCATTTCATAGGAGAAGGAGGCGTCGTTGAGCGCCAGTTTTTCAATCGCGTCACGCAGGTCTTCGAATTCGGAGCTATCGACCGGGAAGAGGCCACAGAACACCACCGGCTGAGACGGCTTAAAGCCCGGCAAGGCTTTGTCGGTGCCTTTCTTCTCGTGGGTGATGGTGTCGCCAACGCGGGTGTCGCGGACCTGTTTGATCGAGGCGGTGATAAAGCCCATCTCGCCGGGGCCAAGCGCCTCGACGTTTTCCATTTGCGGACGAAATACGCCGATCCGGTCAACACCGTATTTGGCACCGGTCTGCAACATCTTGATCTGGTCACCTTTTTTCAGGGTGCCGTCCATGATGCGCACCAGAACAACAACGCCGAGATAGGGGTCATACCAGCTATCCACCAGCATGGCCTGAAGCGGCGCATCCGGGTCGCCGGAATGCGGGCAGGGCAGGCGGGTGACGATAGCCTCAAGCACATCGGGGATGCCGATGCCGGTTTTGGCGGAAATCAGGCAGGCGTCAGAAGCGTCGATGCCGATGACGTCTTCGATCTGTTCGGCCACACGTTCGGGTTCGGCGGCGGGCAGGTCGACCTTGTTCAGGACCGGCACGATTTCGTGGTCGGCCTCGATGGCGGTGTAAACATTGGCCAGCGTCTGCGCCTCAACCCCTTGGGAGGCGTCAACAACCAGCAAAGAGCCTTCGACCGCACGCATCGAGCGGCTGACCTCATAGGCAAAATCCACGTGGCCGGGGGTGTCGATCAGGTTCAACACGTAATCCTTGCCGTCATTCGCGGTGTAATCAATGCGAACGGTGTTGGCCTTGATGGTGATGCCGCGTTCACGCTCGATGTCCATGCTGTCAAGGAGCTGCTCTTGCATATCCCGTTCGGCCACCGTGTTGGTGGATTGGATCAGCCGGTCGGCCAGGGTGGATTTCCCGTGGTCAATATGGGCGACGATGGAGAAGTTGCGGATGCGATCTAATGGGGTCATGAATGGCATATGCGGTGGAATCT